>NZ_QHLL01000005.1 GCF_006864535.1 Campylobacter sp. MIT 12-8780 | reverse complement strand
TTTTTTAGCAAGGATAAGCAAGGGAAATTTAAGTGATTATTCAGTTGGAGTGAAAAAACTTAGCCTTGAAGAGATGAAAGAGGTTAAGGGTGGGTATGTAGTGAGCATAAATGATTACAGCAAAGATTTTAGCACCTTAAAATCAGAAATTTATGCAACAGCTGGTTATACTAGAGGTGAAGAGCAGTATATTTTTAATTATGATATAAATCGTAGATTAGGTAATATTTTAAATATACCAGAGGGCTTATGTGCGATAGGACAAGATAAATGCTCTAATCCAAGCTCACAACGCATGACTCAGTGGCTACAAGCCTCAAGAGGATATTTGGATTTAAGACCTGTTTATATAGTAAAACGACAAATAAAAACTTCAAATTTAGGAACACCTTATGTGCTTTTTACTTATGGAGTGGGAGTTAAAGATGCGCATACAGGACAATTATTTCAGTTTGACAAAACAACTTCTAGTGCTTTGTTAAATTACAATATGATTATAAAGGAAATATCAAATAAATACAAAGAAATCATGGAAAGCAAATTAGGGGGCTATAATCCTAATCTATTTTAAAGGTAAGGTAAGATATGATAGATTCAACATTTGTGGGTGTAAATTATGGCTATTATCACATCAAGCAAAGCTATGAAAAGCGTTCCCAGCAAGCTTATACTATAGTGCAAGAATTTGTAGAAAATGGTGGAAAATTAGTAGAGAGCGGACATGATTATTATCATGATAAAATGCGAGAAAACTTAGGCTTAAATGAATTTGATGCAAGTTCTAAAGAGTATTGGGATAAAGCAGCTGAAGCTTTTACACGCATTTCAAATTTATATTTTAATAAAGCACCAGATGTTAAGCTTATCCAAAATAGTCTTTTTCAAAGGCAATTAGAAGGTACGCTAAGCGAGTTTGAGGATAAAATGTTAGGCGAAGCCTTATCTCAAACTATATATAGCATAGGAGTTGATCTTGACAAAGAAAAAGAAATTTTACTTAAAACAACAGCTGATGTAGGAGAATTTGTAAAGAAATGGAATGCAATTTTAGCAGATGAAAAGGCAAAATTTGATAATGAAGTTACGGCAAAAGAAATACCAAAAGAACAAATGCAAGCCTTTTTAGAAAAACAGAATAAAAACATTAATTTAAATAATAGCAATAACTCACAAAGTGATGAAACAAACAAAACAACCTTCACTCCAATACAAGCAGAAAGTAAAAATGAAACTTATAAGGCTATAGATACAAATGAGCTTCTTAAAAAACTTTTAGAAGAAAGTTTTGATGAAAAAGATTTTCTTAAAATGATTTTTGGGATAAAAGATGAGAATTTAAATTTAAAAAGTCTTGATTTAAATTCAAATGAGTTTTTAAATTCAAATGATTTAATAAGTATACTTTCAAAGATAAGCTTAAATACTTTTAATGTTTTAAATAAGAGTGTGGATGTGAAGGTGTAGCAGTAAAAGAGTAAGATAAATTTGATCTGCTAGGGTTTAAGCTTGTGTCTTAAGAATATGATATAAAAATTAACTTATTTATGATAAAACCACGAAAATTAAGGATTGTATCTTAAATGAAACGTTTTCTTTTAACTCTATTTATATGCCTTAATGCTATGCTTGCAAGTGATGAGCTCAGTATAGATTCGCTTTTTAAAAAGCAGATTGGCTTAAGAAGCATTACGAGCTTTTCACTTCTTAGCACAGGCAATGCAAACTCATATTCACTTTATCCAAATATCACCATAAGCGGAGATCCCACCATTTGGAATGACACCAAGCAAGGCTTTTTAAGTCAAACCTTTGTTTATACCCTGCATCCTAAATTTGATATACTTGTTTCAGCAAGTGCAAGTTATGCAAGACACGAATACACGAATTTTTTCACTAACGAATACTCAAGCAAAACAAGAATAGGTTTTGATAATCTTTGGCTAGGCTTTATCTATACAGCTGATAGCATAGCTGATCTTATCCCGCAAATCACCCTTCAAACAGCTTTGGTACAAAGAGAAAAAGTGATCAACAACACAAAGAATTTTTATCTTAAATCCCAAAGCTTGCAAGCAAGTTTAAGAGGCTATAGCGATCCGGTGGTATATAGCTTATATGCTGGCTTTGGGTATAATGCACCAAGATTTTTTGATATAGGCAAGGTTGAATACGGACATAGCATTTATGTAGGTGGGGATTTATCCATCATCTTAAGCCCTAAGATCACTTTAGACTTGGGTGCGCAGCAACGCTTTCAAACCAAACAAAAGATCAATGGCTATCAAAACTCAGAAATTCGCTCTATCCCAACTTTAAATTTAGGCTCAACTTATAGTATAAACTCTGATACCGCCGTTTCACTTAACGCAAGCTTTGGCGGAAGTTCAGCTTCTCCTGATAGTATCTTTGGTTTGAGTATATGGAAAAAGTTCTAAAAGTCTTATGCTTGCTCTTGCTTTTGCCATTGTTTGTAAGGGCTGAATTTGTGGTTAGTTCTTATCAAGAGCTAAAAAACCAAAGAACGATAAGACAAAATTATGAAGAATCCTGCGGAGCAGCCGCACTAGCGACTTTAATCAATCTCACAGATGATAAAAAACTAAGCGAACTTGATCTTTTAAAGCTTTTTGGCGAAAAAGAGCTTTTTACAGATATGATTAGCTTCGCAGAGTTAAGACAAAGCGCGCATAAGCTTGATTATAAAAGCGAGACTTACCAAATCACAAGAGAAAATTTAGATAAGCTTACGGATATCCCTATGCTTGTGAAGATTGAAGATGATCCACGTTTCCCACACTTTGTAGTCATCATCAATCACAAAGGGGATTTTTTAGAAGTGCTTGATCCAAGCCATGGTGAATACCTCAGCTTAAAAAGTGAATTTTTTAGTATTTGGGATAGGCACAAAAAGGGCGGATATGCGTTGTTTGTAGAAACTCACAATGAATACAAAGACATTGATAAAAAACTATCTGAAAATTTGATTTTTGAATTTCAAGGGCTAAAATAACAAACAAAACCGCCAATCACCCCTACTCTTTCAAAGATAAATCTTGCTCATTTAAGGTTTTCTTTGCTTCTTCTAAGATTGCTTCATCACTACTAAAGTCAAAAAACTTAAACTCATTGCCATGTTGCATAAAGCCATCGATTAAATCCCCACTTAAGCGATTTTTAAGATCAAGCTCAGCGATCTTAAAGCCATCTAAAGTCCCAGCAAATTCAAGCAATCTTTTTGGAATTTCTTTTTGCTTAGTATAAAGATAACAAAAGCTCTTAAGCCCCACACGCCCTACCCTGCCGCGTAATTGGTGTAAAGTCGCAAGCCCTAGTTTTTCAGCCCCAACGATGACAATGGTGCTAAGTCTAGGCAAAGAAATTCCAACCTCAACAACAGTTGTAGCAAGCAAAATCTGCCCTTTTTCTTTAAACTGAGCTAAAACTTCATCTTTAAATTTATCTTTTCCATGCGTGATATATACATTCTTAAAATGCTTAAGCCAATACTCTTTAGCTTGCTCTAAAGAAAGATACTGCGAGCTTTCACTTTCACTAACCAGAGGATAAATAATCGCAACTTGATTATTTTGCTCAAGCTCACTTTTAATCTTTTCAAGTAAGCTTTGAAAGTCCTTATCTTGTATGCAAAAAGTTTGAATATCTTTTTTAAAGGGCATTTGTTTAATGAAAGAAAAACTCACAAGCTCAGATTGTATCATACTTAAAGTTCTTGGTATAGGCGTGGCTGAAAATTGCACGAAGTGAGGACTTAGTCCATCTTTACTTGCAAGCTCGCTGATCTTTTGGCGTTGATTTGAACCAAAGCGGTGCTGTTCATCAACCATCACTAAAACCGCTTCAAAGCCTTGCTGGTGGATAAGTGCGTGCGTACCGATGATAAGATGAGCCTTTGCAAGCTTTTCATCAAGGGCTTTTTCCTTTCTGCCACCTTTGACAAAGACAACTTGCATAAAATTTGGCAAAAGTCTTTGAGCCTCATTAAAAAGCTGAGCTGCTAAGATACTTGTGGGCGCCATTAAAAGTGCTTGTTTTGGATATACGCTAAGTGCTGCTGCAAGTAAAACAAGGGTTTTTCCACAGCCCACATCACCCATGATAATGCGTCTTTTTGCCTCTTTTTGACTTAAATCAGCCCTTATGTCATTGATGGCACCAAGCTGATCTAAGGTTGGCTTAAAAGGTAAGCTCTCAAGCCAAGAATGTATATCAAAAAGCTTTATTTCATAGGCTTTTGAATTAGTTTTTTTCTGACGCAAACGTTTTAAAAAGCTATAAATTTCCACAAATTTTAAATCTGGTAAAAAATTCTCTAAATGAGAAAAAACCTCAAAACTTTGTTCATCATAGCGGTGCAAATTGACAAGTAAATTGGCTCTTTTTTTATCTATGCCCTCAGCCATAAGGTTTTCTTTTGTGACGTATTCTTGTATAAGTTTGGCTATTTTTTCATCTTTTATACCAGCAATTTGGTATTTTGGCTCAAAAATATTGGCTTTTTTAATAATTTTTGGATTATCAAACTGCCAAAAATTATTAAAAAAGCTCATCTTAGCGTGAAAAATACACTCTTTTCCTCGCTTAAAAACGCCTACATGCCACCTACTTGGGCGAAAGAATATAAAATGAGCCTTGATATCCCAATTTTTACAATAACACAGCCCAAAAAGCTTTCCGCCTCTAAAACTTGACTCCAAAATCTGCACTTCTTCAGTGCAAGCGCTTTCTTTTGGCTCTTTACTTAGACTTAAATTTTCTATCTTTTTGGGTAATAATAAAGCTAAATTAATCGCATTTTTAATATGCAATTTTTTAAAAAGCCCTAGATCACAAGATGCAACTTTCATTTATTTTGCACACTTGCAAAGCTGATTTGAGCAAGCTCTGTATGCTTTTTGATATAAGCGTTTAGCTCGCTTAAACTCGTTTTTTTAATGCGTTCAAGTTCTTTGAGGCTGTGTCCTAACTCTAAACCCTTATAAAACTCATTTAAAGCCATATCAAGTCGTTTTTCAAGACTTTCATAACGAAGTGGCACACTTCCAAGCAAGAAATTTCTAGCCTGAGTAAGCTCATCTTCACTCACGCCATTTTTTACAAACTCGGCAAAAAGCTCACGCACCAAAGCTTTTGCGTCTTTTGCGTTTTCATTTTTGGTTTGCAAATACCCAAACACTCTTTGATAACTTAAATTCGCCTCGAGCATAGCATAAGCACTATATGCCAAGCCTCTTTTTACCCTCACTTCTTCCATAAGCCTTGAACCAAAGCCTCCAGCTCCTAGTATAAAAAGCGCAAGTTTTGTAAGGTGAGTGTCTTCATCATTAAATTTAAATTCAATTGGCGAAGCAAAATAAATATAAGCTTGTTGGCTTTCAGGCTTGATTAAAAGCTCATCTTTAAGACTTTTGCTAAGTTTGAAAGTCTTTGTTTTTTCAAGCTTAGCGATTTTAAGCTTTGACAAACAAGGCGTGATTAAAGCCTTAAACTCAGCAAAATCAAAATCCCCTCCTCCACAAACTATAAGTTCGCTCAAATTTAAATGCTTTGCGTAAAAATCCTGCAAATCTTTCAAACTCATCTTTGCAAGGCTTTGTTCATCGCCGTATTTACTAGTGCGAAATTCTTTTGTTTCAAACACGCTTTCATTGAGTAAATTTTTTGCCAAAAAGTCAAAATCACTTTGCTTGCTTGCAAGCTCGCCAAGCGTGATTTTTTTAAGTCTAGCAAGCAAAGTTTCATCAAAATTTACCTTTTCAAACAAAAGGCTAAGTTTTTCTACAGCAAAAAAAGCATGTTCTTTTAAACAAGAAATGCTTAATTCAAAACTCTCAAAACCACTATTTGCACTA
Source organism: Campylobacter sp. MIT 12-8780 (assembly GCF_006864535.1). NCBI lineage: Bacteria > Pseudomonadati > Campylobacterota > Epsilonproteobacteria > Campylobacterales > Campylobacteraceae > Campylobacter > Campylobacter sp. MIT 12-8780. The sequence goes on along the minus strand of NZ_QHLL01000005.1, from coordinate 152,298 downwards.
AAATCAATCGCTCTTAATTCAAGCTCTTTAAAAAAGTTCTCATCGCTTCCTTCGTTTAAAAGCCTTGCAAACATACTTGCAAGCCCATCTATATCGCCTTCATACGCTTTGCCAGCGTTTTTAAATACAAGCCTTAAAACAAAAATGGGTAAATCATGATTTTCTTCAAAAATAACAGGAACTTGAATGTCTTTAAATTTAAGCTGATGAAGCATACTTGTCCTTTTGGCGTAAAATAAAGGAAAAATTATAGCAATTTTAGGCTAAAAAGAGTTTGAAACTTGTTTAGCCTAGCTTTCAAAACTCTTTTACTGCCAAAAAATTATAAAATCAGCATCTTGCTCCCTAATCTCACTTCCTTCAAGAGCTACAACACTCACACTTTTTACTTGTTTAGTGTCTAAATCCATAAGATGTAAAGGAATGCCTAAGCTTTTATTTGCATGATAAAGCCCAGCAATAAGCACGATTTGCTTTTTACTTGCGAGCAAAAACTCAGCCATATTTCTGTCTTTTCTAAGTTGAGCTTCAACAAAAATTTCACTTACCTCAGGACTCATCGCATGAAAAGAATTAATCTCATCAAAAAGAATTTTCTTAACCTTTGAAGCTGTAGAATACTTACCTTGCAAAGGTGCAAGCTTTTTATTATAAACCATATCAAGCTTATCTTGACTTAAATTTACAGCTAAAAAATCATTATTTGAATACAAGGCATATTCGATCAAATCCTTATAATCCTCATAATTCCACTCATCTTGCCAAGATAAAGCCTTGCTTATATGAGAAGGTTTTATGCGAGCTTTTGCGTCTTTTGCTTTGTTAATAAAACCTTGTTTATCATCATCAAGCATTTCAAAAGCTATGGCTATAGGCTCATTTTTTGAAAGCTCTTTTACTAAAGCAAGCTCCAAATCATGGTGTTTTTTCTCATCGTGGTATTCTCCAAGTATGATAATATCTTGCTTTTTAAGCGTATTAAGCAAATCATCATAAGAGATAAAACGTTTTGTTTTTGTATCCTTGACTTTAAAAGAAGTGTTTTGATCAAGAAATGAAAGCTCTTGCTTTGAGTTTTGATGTGTAGAGCAGGCAAGAAAAAAGAAGCTTGCTAACAAAATGACTATTCTCATTGTTTTCCTTTTTTATAAAAATAAAAATAGATATTATCATTTATAATATTAAATTAAAATTAAAAATTTTCCTTGTATATAAATTTATAAATCCTAAAAAATAATTATCTTAAAATATATAATTAATATATACTTTCAAATTATTTTTTATAAAAAATATATTTTTAATATAAGATTATGAAATTTTATATTATAATCACAGCTTAATTTTATAAAAAGGACAAAAAATGAGCAAAAATTTAAGCCTCATCGCTTCTTTGTTTTGTCTTTCAAGCTCACTTTTGGCTGAAGATAACAATACTTCAGTATCAACGGGGGGGGGCATTACACACTTGAAGCTTCAGTCGTTGAAGCAAGCAACTACCCTTACAGCTCCGGACAAAGCCTCAATCAAAGCTTTATTAAAAACGCGCCCAATGGCAACGGCGATATAACTAGTCTTTTAAAAGTCCTTCCTAATGTGCAATTTGATAATAACCAGCTTAATTCAAATACTCCCGGAGAAATCGATCCAGCAAATATCTCTATAAGCGGGGGTTTGTATTATCAAAACTCTTTTTTGCTTGATGGTATGAGTATGAATAATGACTTAAGCGGAGGAGTTAATAAACCCGGTATGAACGAAGATTACACGCCCGGAGAGCAAAGAGAATTTTCAGGACGTTCTCAAGGGCTTAACATAGACAGCTTTTTACTAGAAAATATAAGCGTGCAAGATAGCAATATAGGAGCAAGTTATGGTGGCTTTACGGGTGGGGTTGTTGAGGCGACAACTAAAAAAGCTCGAAAAGAATTTGGAGCAAATTTTGCTTATCAAATTTCACAAGGCAATGCCTCGCCGGGGGCTTTTTCGCTTACTCAGTATCATATTTACGGCAATGAAGAAGAATTTTTAAACTCTTCATCTGGAAGCAATCAACCCAAATTTATCAAACACTCTTTTCGTTCTTCTTTAGAAAGTAGGATAAATGATAAACTTGGTATCATCGCTAGCTTTACCACCACTCAAAGCTTTATTCCGGTAAAAGAATTCGTGCAAGATCAAAATACACCCTCAAATTTAGTTTCAGTTGATAGAAAAGAAAAAAGGCAAAGTTATAATTTCTTTATCAAAGCTGACTATCAAGCAAGTGATGATGTGGCGCTTGAGACAAGCTATGCTTTTATGCCTCAATACAACAAGTATTATAATGCTGATTATGTTAATTCTGGGACAACCATAAAAAGCGGAGGGCATAATCTTGGTGCAAAAGCCTATATAAACAATAAATTTGGTTTTCTCACAGCTCAAACAAGCTTTTCTTATCTTGAAGAATCGCGTCGAAGCGATGCAAAAGGCACCAAAACATGGATTTATTCAGCTGATAAAAATTGGGGCGATCCTAATGATTTTCAATACGAAGGAAGTTTTGGCGATGAGGATAATATACAAAGCGATATTGAGCTAAAACTCAATCAAAGCTTTGAGCCTTATTATAATGACAACTTTGAAAATATTTTTAATGCTGGGTTTGAACTTGGTTACACCAAGGCTCATTTTAAAAGACTTAGCGAATCTAGCGATGTTTTAAGTCCTTTTGGTATAGAAGATCAAAACTATGTGTGTCAAGATGAATACTGCTCTTCAGCTCCAGTCGATCCAAGCAACAACCTAAATAATCCAACAGGAGACAATTACGGACAATTCCTTGGCGTTATGAATAAATACAAAAAAGGCAAAATTTCTTTAGATAGCACAAATTTAGCTTTTTTTATAGAAGATGAGCTTAAATTTGATCTTGATAACAAAGGCGATATTAACACTCGCTTAGGTTTAAGAATGGATTATGATACCTATATGCAAAAAGCTCCTATTGCTCCAAGATTTAGCTTTAAATATATAGCACCTTGGGGGCGAGATGATAGACTTAATACAAATTTCATCTTTGGGGCAAATCGTTATTATGGACGCAATCTCTTTGCTTATCGCTTGGCTGATGGTAAAAGTGCTTTAGAAGAAAATTATGTTAGAATGGATCCTAACCAAAACTTCGATGAAAGCACTTTAGTAAATGCTGTGCCAAACAACACAAGCTTTAAAAAACTCAAAATTCCTTACGATGATGAACTAAGCGTAAGTCTTACTCAAGAATTTTATCATTTTGATCTTGTAGGCAAATACATACACCGCTTTGGACGCGATCAAATTCAAAGAAATTGCATCATCGATCCTACGAGCAATGCTTGCAGTAGTGTTTATACTTATGATAATACAGGGCGATCAGATAGTGATATCATCACTTTAAGCGTGCAAAATTCTAATCCTTTTGCGTTAGGTTTTATTGATAATTATTTTTTATTTGCCTTTGATTATACTCAAACCAAACGTTCTTATAATGACTTTAATGATGAATTTGATCCAATTGATCGTGAATATGCAGAATATCAAGGCAGTATTATCAAGCTTAAAGACTTACCTAGCTCAAATTTCACTCGCCCTTACACCTTAAGACTTACAAGCACTCATCAGCTTAAAAAAGGCAGGACAACTTGGCTTTTAAATAACTTCTTTCGATATAGAGGAGCATATCAAGCCCTTGTAAATACAAGCGAAAGAATGCAAAATATAGATGGGCTAAATAGAAGAGTTTATGTATATGAAAATGAACGAATAGCTGGAAATTTTTCATGGGATATGCGAGTTGGCTTTGATATAGATATAAGCAAAGGCAATATTTTTTATACAAATATAGATATTTTAAATGTTTTAAATAGACGCATTACTACCACAGGAAAAACAGCCACAAGAACTATAAAAAAGACTTATGAAACAGGACGGCAGTTTTGGGTAGAGGTGGGATATAGGTATTAAAAAAGCCTTATCAAACCAAAAAATAAGCAAACAAAGCCCTAGCTTAACTTTGTTTGCTTTAAAAAATAAATTTAATAATACCTTTGTAAAATTTCATAAGCTGTGTTTCTTTTAGCTGGTTTTTCGCCCAAACTTTCAATGAGCCTTATCATCTCATCTTGATTCATCTTATAGCTTGCTCCAGCTGCTGAGACGACATTTTCTTCCATCATGGTTGAGCCTAGATCATTGGCTCCAAATTTTAAGGCAAGCTGTCCTATCAAAGAGCCTTGCGTTACCCATGAGCTTTGTAGGTTTTTAAAATTATCAAGATATAACCTTGCAAGAGCAAGCAAACGCAAGTATTTGTTTGAGCTTTGTTTCATAATCTCTGGGTGCTTGAGTTTTAGCTTAGTATTTTCGCTTTGAAAACTCCATAAAATAAAAGCCCTAAAGCCTCCTGTTTCATCTTGTAAATTTCGCAAATGCTCAAAATGCTCGATAAGCTCTTCATCACTTTCTATAGTGCCAAACATCATCGTAGCTGTGCTTTTCATACCTATCTTGTGTGCTTGCCTATGCACTTCAAGCCAAGTTTGAGTATCACATTTATGAGGAGCGATCTCATCTCTTACCCTATCACTTAAAACCTCAGCTCCAGCTCCGGGTATGCTAAAAAGTCCCTTTGCTTGCAGTCTTTGCAAAACCTCTTTGATAGAAATTTTTGAAATTTTGGCGATATAGGCGATCTCAACAGCCGAAAAACCATGCACGGTAATGCTTGGGTATTTTTTAGCGATAAACTCCACAAGCTCTTCATACCACTCAATCTTAAGCTTAGGATGCACTCCGCCTTGAAAAAGAATTTGCGTGCCACCTATGGCTAAAAGTTCTTCTATCTTTTGTCCTATCTCATCAAAGCTTAGCACATAAGCATCACTATCTTTAGCATGCCTAAAAAAAGCACAAAAATCACAATCTATACAGCAAACATTGGTATAGTTGATGTTCCTATCCACCACAAAAGTAGTGATTTTTTCTGGGTGAAGCTCAAGTTTTTTTTGATACGCTAGCTCACCAAGCTCGTATAAATCAGCATTTTGAAGCAGATATAAAGCTTCTTTTTGGCTGAGTCTTTTGCTAAAATTCATATCTTTTGCATTCATCGTTTTCACAAATTTCCTTTTTTGTGTTTTAAAGGCTGTATTATAGCATTTTAAATTTGAAATATGCTACAATTTTACTTATGAATTATATCATTTTGCTTAAAAACAACAAAAATGTTCGTATTTTAGCTTTCGTGCAATTTATCGTGTATTTTGGAGCATGGTTTTCACAAACTGGCGTTTTTACTCTTTTAGTTGATCTAAACGCTCCTACTTGGGCAGTTTCTATAAGTGCTATGCTAGCTTTTTTGCCCGGAATTTTACTTGCACCTATTAGTGGCGTGATTGTTGAAAAGAGCAAGCCTAAAACGCTTTTGCTTTTAAGTGCGAGCCTTGAGCTTGTTTCCATCTTTATGCTGATTTTTGTAACAAACTTGAGTATGCTTTGGCTTTTGTTTATTTTAATCTTTATCAGGCTTTGTGTCGCAACGCTTTATTTTCAAGCTGAAATGAGTCTTATGGCAAAGCTTTTAGAGCCAAAAGAGCTTAAACTTGTCAATGAAATTCACAGCATTAATTGGGCGGTTTCATACACTTTAGGTATGGCTTTGGCTGGCTTTTTTATCAGTGCTTTTGGCGTGTATAGTGCATTTTTGTTTGACTGCTTACTTTTAGCCTTTGGCATATCGCTTTTGCTTCTTTTAAAAATCCCACAATTTCAGCCTGCAAAAGCACAAAAATTCATCAGTATGATTAAAGATGGCTTTGTGTATATCTTTAAAAACAAACTCATCTTTCATCTTATCTTATTACATGCTTTTATAGGACTTACAGCGTATGAAACCTTAGTAACCTTGCTTGCTAAGCATGAATATAAAGAAATTTTATCAGTTGCTCTTGTCATAGGCTTTTTAAACTCTGTTCGAGCATGCTCTTTAATCATCGCTCCTATCATCTTAAGCTCTTTTACAAACAAACGCACGCTTAAATACCTCTTTTTCGGGCAAGGAAGTGGAATTTTGCTGTGGAGTTTTACGCAGTTTGATTTTTATCTTTCCTTTATAGGTTTGCTTGCGGCTGGTTTTTGCACCTCATCGATTTGGTCTTTTACTTATACGCTTATACAAGAGCATTGTGATAAAGAGTATTTTGGACGCGTGATTGCTTATACTGATATGACTTATTTGAGTTTTAGCGTGTTTATTTCGCTTTTAAGTGGCTTACTTTTTGAGCTTAGTTTTTCTTTGATGCTTATTACTGCTTTACTTGGGGGATTTTTTATCTTTGCAAGTTTTTATTGGCATTGGTTTTATAAACGTTATTTGAGCTGATTTATTCTTTGACGATGATATGCTCAAGCTCTTTAAAATAAAACAAATTAAAGCCATCTTTAAATTCATACTCAAGCTTCATATTATGGGCTTTTAAAATGGTATCAACTATGTAAAGCCCTAGCCCAAAGCTATCTTTTTGCTTCGCCCCTTGAGTGAAGGCTTGAGTGTAGTATTCAAGAGGTTTTTCAAGGGCTTTGCCTTGATTTTTAAAGCAAAGGTATTGCTTGCATATCTCAAGCTCGATAAATTCGTTACTTGAGTGCTTAACACCATTGTCAATCATATTTTTAATCGCTGTTGTAAAAAGCTTAAAATCCACGCTCACAAAAAAACTTTGTTCAAGATGAATGCGAATTTTTTTATCATCATTCATTGCAATTTCTTTTGCTTCATCTAAAATATCTAAGATATTATACTTTTTGCGGTTGATAAAAGCTGCTCCTGAAGTGATTTGCTCAATAGCAGCAAATTCATTGATAAGAATTTCAAGACGATCAAAAATCCCCCTTAATCGTTCTTTGTATTTATTATCCTCAAGCATTTCAAGGGTGATTAAGCCTTTAGTAATAGGCGTTTTAAGCTCATGCATGATATTGCGGATAAAAAACTGCCTTGATTGATTCATCTTTTGAATTTGAGTGATTGCTTGAAAAAAGGCTTGTGCAACTTGGGAAATTTCATCATTTCCACTGCTGACATCTTTAATCTCATCAAGTTTGTTTTGGGCGAATTTATCGATTTGCTTTTTAAGTGAAGTGAGCGGTCTAAGCTTTTTAATCACAAAAACATAAAGCAAAACAAGCACTAAAATCACACCAAAAGCAAGGGCTTTAAATTTAAAGTAACGATACCCTTCATAATCTTGATCATTATAAAGATATAATTTCCCCTCGTGGATAATCTTTAAAAAAATCTCTTTTTCATACGAGATAATCTCAATCAGTCCAGTCGTAGTTTGCGCTCTTGCTAAAACATCGCCCCTAAAAATAACCTTTCTAATCTCGCTTGGCTTCATAACCTGAGTCATTTTATAATGCTTAGTTTGCTCATAAAACTCCTCCTCGCTCATCACGCCATTAAAATACAAAAGCCTAGCATTTGCAACAAGAGTGTATTTGTCGTTTAAAACCTTAGTGTAGTTTTGCTGATCGTATTCTATGAGCCATAAAAAAGCGAGTATAACGCTTACTATAGCTAAGATAAAGATTAAAGTAATGGTATAAAAAATAGACGAGCGATTCATTGAGTAAGCTTATAGCCTATGCCTCTGATAGAGTGGATATACTTTGGAGTTTTTGGATCATCGCCCATTTTTTGACGAATTCGGCTGATGATAACATCGATACTTTTGTTTGAGCTGTCCTCACTTATGCTTGAGCAATTATACACAAGCTCTTCTCTACTCACTACCCCGCCTTCTTTTTTGATTAAATAACTTAAAATATCAAACTCAGCATTTGTAAGCTGAATTTCCTTGCTTTTCATCGTGATGATATGTTTGTATTGATCATATACCAAGTCTTTTACACTCTCAGCCATAGCCTTTTTAGTCGTGCTCATACGACGCAAATGGCTTTTTATGCGGGCTTGAAGCTCTTTTGGATTGTAAGGCTTTGGAAGATAATCATCAGCCCCCAACTCAAGCGCATTAACTTTATCGCTAAGATCATGCCTTGCGCTTGAAATAATGATAGGTGTATCGTATTTTTTGCGAATTTCTTCACACACTTCAAGTCCATCAAGTCCGGGCAGAGTAAGATCAAGTATCACAAGCTGATATTCTTTTAAAGCAAGCTTTGAAAGCCCTATATAAGGTTCATGAGCTATATCAACCTTCATATCAAATTTTTCTAAGTATTCAGCGATAATCTCAGCAAGCTCTAAGTCATCTTCTATCATCAAAATATTTACCATAATCTTCCCTTCAAGTAAAATCTTACTTTTAATTGTAAAACATTTGTTTCAACAAAAAGAAAACTTGGATCATTTTCTTTTTGTTCTTTGTTTCATTTGCCTAGCTTAACACAAAATTTAGCGAAGCACGAGAAGCTGAGCTACGCCGTTTCTATAGACCCAAATTTTTGTAAAGCTTTTGGCTTGATTGTTTTTAAGCACACTTGAAAGCTGTTCTAGGCTTTTGATCTCATCTTGTTCTACGCCAATGATGATATCCCCTACTTCAAAGCCAGCATTATCAGCCTTTGAGCCTTCTTTTACACCTGTTACTAAGACACCATTGATATTTGCTGGGATTTTTGCTCTTGCGTTTGTATCTAAATTCTTTAATTCAAGCCCATCAATAAGCCCTTGTGAGCTAATGCTTTGTGTATCTGCCTTAAGCACAAAACTCACACTTTTGCTTACTCCATCTCTTTCATAAATGATTGTAATTTTTTGGTTTGGCTCAAGTGTGCCGATGTAGTTTTTAAGATCGCTTGCACTTGTTATATTTTTTTCATTCACCTTAAGGACTAAATCTCCTCTTTTAAGCCCAGCTGATTCAGCTGATGAACCTTTTTCAACACTAGTGATTAAAGCTCCACTTTGATTTGAATACGCTTTTTTTGTTTCGCCTTCTAAATTTGTTATCGTAACGCCTAAAAAGCCTCTTTCAATCTTTCCTTTTTCAACCAATCTTTTAGCTATATCTTTTGCCATATTTGAAGGTATAGCAAAGCCTATGCCGTTATTACCCCCACTTCTTGAAAGTATGGCTGAGTTGATACCAACTAAAGCTCCTCTACTATCTACTAAAGCTCCACCTGAATTTCCCGGATTTATCGAGGCGTCTGTTTGAATGAAATTTTCGTATTGATTTAAGCCTATATTGTTTTTATTTAAAGCTGAAACTATACCGCTTGTTACGCTTGAGCCTACACCAAATGGATTGCCAAGTGCAAAAACCATATCTCCTTCCATAAGCTTATCAGAATCCGCAAAACTCACAGCTGAAAGATTTTTTGCTTCTATCTTAATCACAGCCAAATCAGTTTTTTCATCAGCTCCTATAAGCTTAGCCTTATATTCAGTATCATCATCTGGCAAAGACACGCTAATGCTATCTACATCAGCAATAACATGGTTATTTGTAATGATATAACCATCACTTGAGATAATCACCCCAGAGCCAAGAGAGCTTATCACTTCTTTTTTAGAACCGCCTCTTTGTTGTTGAGGAAAATCAAAGCCAAAAAACTGCTTAAAATACGGATCGTTAAAAAAATCATCAAAACCAGCCATATTGCGCGTAACCGTCTTTGAAGTAGAGATATTTACCACACTTTTTTTCACATCTTTAATCGCATCATGATAAGAAAGCACCACACCTGCTTGAGTTGAAGGATCAGCTCTTTTTATATCTTGCGCGGCTTCTTTGAAATTTATATTTGCAGCTAAAACACAACTCGCACAAAGACTGAGTAAAAACATTTTCTTTTTCATTATTTAAGTCCTTTCAATTTAAGTTTGTAGCTAGTATAAAATTTAACTTTTACTCAATTGTAAATGAAACAAAATTAAGTAAAAAAATTTACAAAACTTGATTGACTTAGACTAAACTTTATGCTATAATCACACTAAAAATAAATAAGGATATAATAAATGAGTAATAGTTTATACGAAACATTAGGGATTGATAAAAACGCAAGCGCTGATGAGATAAAAAAAGCCTACAGACGCCTAGCGCGCAAGTATCATCCTGATATCAATAAAGAAAAAGGGGCTGAGGAAAAATTCAAAGAAATCAATGCAGCCTATGAAATTTTAAGCGATGAGCAAAAACGCAAGCAGTATGATATGTATGGGGATAATATGTTTGGCGGACAAAGCTTTAGTGATTTTTCAAGAAGTGCTGGAGCTGGCGGGGCTGATATAAATGATATCTTAAGAAATATCTTTGGTGGCGGATTTGGCGGTGCTGGAGGTTTTGGCAGTAGCGGTGGATTTGGGGGCTTTTCAGGCTCAAGAGGCTTTAACTCAAATGGCTTTTCTAGTTCTTTTGGTTTTGATGATGAGGCTGATCTTGATTTAGAAGCTAAGGTTTCAATCCCTTTTGATACAGCCATCTTAGGTGGAGAGCATAGCATAAACTTTAATGGCGAACGCATTAAGATCAAAGTCCCGCACGGCATTAAAAACGGCGATAAGCTTCGCATTAGTGGCAAAGGTAGAAGCCTTGGTGGAAAAAGAGGAAATTTGATTATCAAAGTGCAGGTTGAGCCAAGCAATGAGTATGAAAGAGAAGATGATGATTTATACAAAAAGCTTGATATATCGCTTAAAACTGCTCTTTTTGGAGGCAAGGTGGAAGTAAGTACTCCACGCAAAAGTGTAAGCGTAAAAATCCCACCAAATTCAAAAAACAACCAAAAAATTCGCCTCAAAGGCTATGGGGTGCAAAATAGAAAAAATGATATTTATGGGGATATGTATTTAAGCTTAAATGTGATTTTACCAAATACTGATACGCTTGATAAAGCTTTTGTTAAAGAGCTTGAAGCAAAGCTACCTTAAGGAGGATTTATGCAGCAAAATTACGAAGAACCACTCTTTCTCATCAGCGTTGTTGCAAAGGTTTTAAGCATACACCCTCAAACCTTAAGGCAATATGAAAAAGAAGGACTTGTCGAACCAAGTAGGACAGATGGTAAAATGCGTTTGTATTCTCAAAAAGATATTGATCGCATTAAGCTTATCTTACGTTTAACGCGTGATATGGGCGTGAATTTAGCCGGTGTTGATGTAATACTTAAGCTTAAAACACAAATTACTGAATTTGAATGCCTTGTCAATGAACTTCGCCTCGAGCTTGACAAAAGACAAGGCAAAAGCGGTAAAGCTGTAGTTAAACACAAAAGTAGTTTTGATCTCATCTTTTATGATGATAAGAAAAAGCTTTAAGGCGAGCTTTGGAAAATTATCTACAAGGCTTTCTCATCGCTATGGCAAGTGCTATAGTGCTTAATGTCATTTTAAAGCGCGTTGAGATTCCAAGCATTATCGGCTATATCATCACAGGTGTTATTGTCTCCTCACTTTATCAATTTCACGGCTCTGAGGAATTAAGCCATATCGCTGAGTTTGGTATAGTGTTTTTGATGTTTACTATAGGACTTGAGTTTTCCTTTAAACATCTTTTAGCGATGAAACAAGAAGTGTTTTTAAATGGCTCTTTACAAATGCTTACTTGCGGTTTTGCTTGTGCTTTAATTGTGTTTTTTCTTTTGGGTTTGAATGATAGAATTTCTATCATTGTAGGCTTTGCACTTGCTCTTTCTTCTACAGCTGTGGTGCTTAAAATTCTAAACGATAGTGGTGAGATCAACCAAAACTATGGTAGAAAAGCCCTTGGGATATTGCTTTTTCAAGATATAGCTGTGATCCCTTTGCTCTTAATGGTCGATATTTTTTCTACACCAAATAACGATATCACAAGCCTTGTTATCGCGACTTTAGCAAGCGCTGTGATCTTAATCATCTTGCTTCTTATCATCAGTAGGTATTTTTTAGACGGATTTTTTCGCTTTGTGATTAAGGCTTCTTCTCAAGAAATTTTCATCACGACGATTTTATTTATCGTTATAGGTGCAAGCTTTTTGGCACATAAATTTGGCTTTTCTTACTCTTTGGGTGCGTTTTTAGCAGGAGCTTTAATCGGTGAGACAAGATATAAACATAAAATTCAAGCTGATTTAATCCCTTTTAGAGACTTGCTTTTGGGGGTATTTTTTGTTTCTGTTGGTATGCAGATCAACTTTAAAATCGTATTTGAAAACTGGTCTTTAGTGCTTTTTTTAGTATGCTTGGTTTTAATAGTTAAATTTGGCGTCATTTACTTACTTTTAAGATTATATACAAAAAGAAGAGTGGCTTTAAAAACAGCTTTAAGTATCATGCAAATAGGCGAATTTGCTTTGGCGATCTTTTCCTTGCTTCAAGCTAGATCCTTGCTTGATGATGCAAGCGCTCAAATTCTTATCATCACCTCTATCATCACTATGGTTATCACGCCTTTTGTGCTTAAAAATATACAAAAAATTTCAAATGCAGTTGAGACAAACAAAGAAATTCCAAACGAATATCTGCCTTCAAATCAAAGCTTTACAAACCACTTTGTGATCTTTGGTTATGGGCGTTTGGGGCAAGAAGTCGTGCAAAGGATCAAACACACTGGAATTCCTTATCTTGTCTTAGAAAGTGATTTGAATTTAGTTGAGCTTGGCACAAGTAGGGGCGAAAATATCTTTTTTGCAGACGCAACACAAGAACAAACCTTACAAATTGCCAATATAGAAGAATGTGCCGTTGCTATCATCACCTTAAGCAATGAAGCTAAACTTGAAATACTTACTCAAGTGCTTTCAAACTACAAAAAACCTATCCAAACCATAGTGCAAGTCAGTGGCGATCTTGAAAAAATTCTTTTCTTAAATGCTAGAGAAAATTTTCATATCATCAAGGCTGAAAGAGCTGTAGCAAGAACACTTGTGCAAGAAGCACTTGAATGCAAGATCAATAGCAATATCACTTAAAGAGGCAAATTTGGAAGCACTTATCTTAATCTTTGCAATCTTATTTTTAAGCTGTGTGATCTTAAGCAAATTTAGTGATAGATACGGCATACCAGCCTTGCTTATCTTTATCTTTGTGGGTATGTTTGCTGGAAGTGATGGAGTGCTTGGCATACCTTTTGATAATGGCAAAATCGCTCAAGATATAGGTATGCTCTGTCTTATACTCATACTTTTTAGTGGTGGTTTTGACACAAGTTTTAAGCTTATTCGCCCCGTGCTTAAAGAAGGTATAGTTTTAGCTACTCTTGGGGTTGTTTTAACAGCAATTTTTATTGCTTTATTTTGTTATTATCTTTTTGATTTTTCATTTAATGATGCTTTGCTTTTAGGAGCCATTATCAGTTCAACTGACGCAGCTGCTGTTTTTGCTATCATGAGATCAAAGGGCTTAAAGCTTCAAAATCATATCGCTCCTTTACTTGAACTTGAAAGCGGAAGTAATGACCCTATGGCGATTTTTCTTACCATCACTATTATACAAATGATCACGCTTTCATCTTTACCAAGCGTGAGTGATTTTGCTTTGACTATGCTTACTCAATTTATCTTAGCTTTTATTTGTGCTTATGTATTTGGGGCTTTAATGCCGCTTATTTTAAATAAAATCAAATTTGGCTCTTGGGGCTTGTATCCTGTTTTTACTTTAGCGTGGATTATGCTTGCTTTTAGCGCAAGCAACAAAATAGGAGCAAATGGGTATTTGTGTGTGTATTTACTAGGTATTGTTGCAAATAGTAAGGAATTTATCTATAAAAAGGGACTTATTGGTTTTTTTGAAGGTGTAGCGTGGCTTGCTCAAGTGGTGATTTTCCTAACGCTTGGGCTTTTAGTTTTTCCAAGCCAGCTTCCAAGTGTTGCTTTTATAGGACTTGGAGTAGCTTTTGTAACTATGTTTTTTGCGCGTCCAATCGCTGTTTTTATCAGTCTCATTTTCTTTAAGAAATTTAACTTCAAAGAAAAGCTTTTCATCTCTTGGGTAGGACTTCGTGGCACCGTACCTATCATACTTGCAACCTATCCACTTGCTGCTGGTATTGAAAGCTCACATTTTATCTTTAATATAGTCTTTTTTATCGTGCTTTTATCTGTTTTAATTCAAGGTGTGAGCCTTAATCCTCTTGCAAAAGCCTTAAGACTGACAGCTGAGGAAGCTAAAACAGAAAGTTATAATCTGCCAATCGCTTTAAGCACCTTTAGACAATACACACTTAAAGAAAACTCAAGCGTTATCGGTAAAAACATAGCTGAGCTAAATTTAAGTGGAGAGTTCATTATACTTATCGTTAAAAGAGAAGGCGAATATATCAAAGCCAGTGGTTCCTTGATCTTTGAAGAAGGAGATTTGCTCCTTATTTTATGCAATGATAAAAATGTCTTTGAAGAAAATATCAAAAATTTTGAGCCAAACCTATGAAAATAAGTGAAAAATCCTTACGCACGCGCTATCTAAGAATACTTGAAAAATTTGCTAATGCAGCTATATCAGCACTTAAAAAAGAAAATTTTGATGAAATACTTTTTCAAGAAAGAATGCTTAAAAACTATAAACTTTTTGAAAAATGCGAAGTGATAAAACTTAATTCTAGCTATATCAAAGAACTTGAAAGCTTTGTAAATGCATGCTTGGATTTTAAAAACTCAAAAGTAGAGCTTTTAAATAAAGCAAACAACCTTGATAAGCTCAAAAAGAGTCAAACTTATAAAAAAGACAAGCATAAAAGTAAATTTAAGGAGTATGAATGATTAATGTTATTTTTGATATGGACGGCACCTTAATCAATAGTGCAAATGCCATAAGCTCAGCTGTCAATGAAATCAGAGCGGATTTAAAACTTGCTCCTCTTGAGCCTCGTTTTATCATGCAAACCATAAACACACCAGGTAAAGACTGGGCAAAAATCTTGTATGATATAGATAAATTTGAGCATTCAAGCTTTAAAGATGGCTTTGAGCGGTATTTTATCAAACATTATCAAAAAAGCGTGCTTTTATATGATGGAGTTGTAGAAGTACTTGAGTTTTTAAAAAGCAAAAACTGCTACCTAGCCATAGCTACAAATGCCCCGCAAAGCTCTTTAACACAAATTTTAAACAAGCATAATATCCTGCCCTTTTTTAGCAAGGTTTTAGGCGTATCCTTAGGTATAGAGCCAAAGCCACACCCTATGATGCTACAGCTTATCAGCGATGAAGCGCCTTTTGAAAAAAGTGTATTTGTAGGCGATAGTGATAAGGACAAACAAGCAGCACAAAATGCTAATATGCCTTATTTTCACGCTAAATGGGGCGAAGAAAAGTGCCAAAAAGATGAGTTTAAAAACGCTGATGAACTCATCGAACTTTTACACACTCAAATGGAAGCATAAATTTTCATATTTTGCTTTTAAATTTAGCATTTTACAAAGAAAAATAAGCTAAAATAAAGGCTTATTTTTCTTAAAGAGGAAACATGGATCAAAAACTACTCATAGAAGTTGGCACAGAAGAACTACCTGCCATACCTTTGCTTAAAGAACTTGATAATATCAGCAAAAAATGGCAAATCGTGCTTGAAAAATACGCTCTAGCAAGTGAATTTGAGTTTTTTTATACCCCAAGAAGATTAGTACTTTTTCACAAAAGCTTTAAAACCCAGCAAGAAAACAGCTTTGCTGAGTTTATAGGAGCACCAAAAGAGCTTGCTTACAAAGATGGTGTTTTAAGTGCAGCGGCAAAAAGCTTTATGCAAAAAACAGGTTTAAAAGAAAACGAGCTTGAATTTAAAGAGATTAAAGGCAAAGAAGTTTTATATCACAAAAAAGAAATTCAAGGTGTAAAAAGTAGCAAGCTCTTAGCACAAATGATAGAAGAATGGCTTAAAAGCCTTAATTTTGGCAAAACTATGCGTTGGGGTAATGGCGAGTATGAGTTTATCCGTGCGATTCGCTCCTTTGTGTGTATTTTAGGAGATGAATTAATCGAGTTTGAAAGCTATGGTGTAAAAAGTGCAAAAAAAAGCTTCGTGCATAGAAGTGTAAGCTATGAAGCCTTAGAATTTAAGACTATAGACGAGTATTTTAAGCTTTTAAAAGATAATTTTGTCATTCTTGATCAAGAGCAAAGAAAAGAAAAAATCCTTGCTGAATTTAAAGAACTTGAAGCAAAACACAAACTTAGCATTGCTGAAGATATAGAGCTTTTAGCAGAAGTTGTTGCCATCACTGAATACCCAAAAGCCCTTTTAGGTAGTTTTGAGCCTGAGTTTTTAGAAATTCCAAGTGAGGTTATCATCACTTCTATGCGTGAAAATCAACGTTATTTTAGCGTCTTTGATAAAAACAAGCTCAGCAATCATTTCATCGTTGTTGCAAATGCGGTATGCAAAGATTATAAGCAAATCATCATGGGTAATGAAAGAGTATTAAGAGCAAGGCTTAGCGATGCGATGTTTTTCTGGCAAAATGATATAAAAACAGGACTTCAGCCAAATAAGCTTTCAAATATCATGTATATGCAAGAGCTTGGCACCATGCTTGATAAGGTTGCTAGGGAAAAGAAAATCGCTTCATTTTTGTGTCAAAGTTATGATTTAAGTTCTAAAGAACAAGAGATATTAAAGGCACTAGATTATGCTAAATGTGATTTACTTACTCAAATGGTTTATGAATTTGGCGAGCTTCAAGGCGTGATGGGGTATTATTATGCTAAAAAGATGAACTTGAGTGAAGAAATAGCTGAGGCTATTAAAGAACAATACCTACCAAATGCTGAAAAAGATCCTTTACCAAGTAGTGAGTTTTCAAGCATAGTTGCACTTTCTTATAAGCTTGATACGCTTATGGGGCTTTTTAGCATAGGCAAAATCCCAAGTGGCACTAAGGATCCTTATGCTTTAAGGCGCGCTGCAAATGGGATTTTAAAGATTGTTTTTAAGCTTCAAAAAAGCTTAAAACTTAAAAATTTACTTGATAACTTAAGCCTAAATTATAAAAGCTTTGATACAAGAATTTTATATGATTTCATGCTTGAAAGACTTTATACTTTTTATCCGGTAAATGCTTCTTTTATAAAGGCGGTTTTAAGCTCACAAAATGATGATTTACTTCACATTGATGCAAGCATTAAAGCCTTAATAGAGCTTAGCAACAAAGAAAATTTTAATGAAAATTTTACAACCTTTAAAAGACTTGCTAATATAGCAAGCGAAAACTCAGCCAAAATTGATGAAAAGCTTTTTGAACACAAGGCCGAAAACACACTTTTTGAGGCTTTTAAGAAATGCGATTTAAATGCTAAGCCTAAGGTGGTGCTTGAAAGCTTATTTGCTTTAAAGCCTTATATTGATGATTTTTTTGATAAGGTGATGATTAATACTCAAGATAGCCAGATCAAAAACAATCGCCAAGCTTTGGTTTATAGTATTTACAAGGCTTTTTTAAATATAGCTGATATTAAGGAGTTGAGCGTATGAAAAAAATTATATTTATACTAGCATTTTTTACTTCTTTAAGTTTTGCTGATCAAAATTTAAGCATAAGTAAAGGACAAGCCGTTATTTTAGAATTTAGCAAAAAGGGCTTAGAAGAGATAAAAGCCAGCAAAGATGAGAAACAAGAGCCTAAAAAACAACGTTTTTTTGTTCATCCTACCGAGGATAACAAAGTCATCTTGATCTTTTCATCAGCTTATAAAAAGCCTATAAAAAAAGCTATGGTAACGGCATTTTATAGCAATAAAGAAAAATTTCGCTATGATATTTTAGGTGATGAGGGCTTTTATCCTCAAGAAATTCTTAAAGTCGCACAAAGTAAGATCAGCCCTCCTAAAGAAGCTTTAAAACGTATTAAAGCCGAGTTAAATGAAGCAAATGCAGTATATGCCAGCTTTACTGATGAAGCTTTGTTTGATGGCGAGTTTATCTTGCCTTTAAACTCAAGCATTACCAGTAAATTTGGCTCAGCAAGAGTGTTTAACAATACCCTTGCAAGCTATCATTCAGGAACTGACTTTAGAGCAAGTGTTGGCACACCAATAAAGGCTGTAAATGATGGTATAGTGCGTATCGCTAAGGATAGGTATTATGCTGGTGGATCCATAGTCATCGATCATGGCTATCAAATTTTTTCTCAATACTATCATCTTTCAGAGCTTAAAGTTAAGGTTGGACAAAAAGTTAAAAAAGGACAAATTATCGCTTTAAGTGGTGATAGCGGCAGAGTTACGGGTGCGCACTTGCATTTTGGTATTTTTGCTGGTGGCACCCAAGTTGATCCTATAGATTTTATCAATAAATTTAATGCTTTATTTACCCAGCAACACTCACACTGAGCAAGTTTGTAAATTTAAACCAAAGCCTTTTAAAGCGATAAAATCCTTATCGCAATTTTTACTTAAAAGCTTGATTTCTTCTATACCAAAAAAACGCAAAATTTGAGCTCCTATGCCGTAGTTTTTAAACTGCGAGCCTGTATTTTTTTGCATTTGCATAAAAACAAGCACACCGCCATTTTGACTTAAAAACTCGATTTGCTTTAAAAAATCACTAAATTCACTTGAAGTGAGAAGCTCAAAATCACTTCCACTTGTGTGAAATTTCACATTTTCACTCCTTCTTGGTGTGCCAAATACAAAAGCAATATGCGTGAGATTATTATGATCTTTAAAGCTGAGTTTTTTTGCCTTAAAGCCTGCTATTTCGCTTTGGCTTTCGCTTACAAGCTCGATTAAGCTTTCGTGCTTTAAGCGATATTCGATCAAATCACTCACTGCTATCATATTGAGTTTATGAATTTTGCAAAACTCTTCTAAATCCGCTCTTCTTGCCATATCGCCGTTTTCTTTAACGATCTCACAAATAACACAAGCTTCTTTAAGTCCAGCCAAATGACACAAATCAACCGTGCCTTCAGTATGTCCGGTGCGTTCAAGCACGCCACCTTTTTTAGCAATGAGTGGATTAATATGTCCTGGACGCACAAAATCATCAGCCTTAGCCTTTTCATCAGCAAAAAGTTTGATGGTTAAATTCCGTTCATACGCGCTCACACCAGTGCTTGCAGACTTAGCATCAACGGTTATAGTAAAGGCTGTTTCGTGATTTGAAGTATTTTTTGGCACCATTAAAGGTAAGTCAAAATGCTTAGCAATTTGCTCGCTTAATGCCACGCACACCACTCCCCTCGCCTCTTTTATCATAAAATTTACCTTTTCTTGAGTGCTAAACTCAGCAGCAAAGATCAAATCTCCTTCATTTTCTCTATCTTCTGCATCTACCATAACAAGCATTTTTCCAGCTTTTAAATCCTCAATCGCTTGCTCTACGCTTACAAAAGCCATATAATTTTTCTCCTTATTTAATTTCAAAACGAAATTATAACCTAAAATCTTGACAATTATATTAAAATTGACTATAATCACATTTTAAAAACCTTTGATGGGGTATAGCCAAGCGGTAAGGCAACAGGTTTTGGTCCTGTCATTCAGGGGTTCGAATCCCTTTACCCCATCCACTCTTTTTAAATCTCTCATTTTACTGACGCGAAGTAGAGCAGTGGTTAGCTCGTCGGGCTCATAACCCGAAGGTCGGGAGTTCAAATCTCCCCTTCGCAACCAAGTATATCCTTACCTTTTTTAAATGTTTTTATTTTAAAAATTTAAGCACATTGTATTCAAAATGTTTCCCATTTGAAATATAGTTTCACAAACAATTTTCAAAGGAGAAAAAATGCTTAAAAAAATTGCTTTGAGCTTAAGTTTGAGCCTCAGTTTGCTTGTAGCTAAGGAGTATGAAGCAAGTCTGGCTGGACATATAGTCATTAAGGCTGATGAAAAAATCAAGGCTCCAAAAGATGCACCTGAGTTTTTGCATACTGCTGGGAAATTTTTTAATGGGACAAGAGAAGAAAAGCTTCATAGCTTTGAAGCCCAGTATCTGCCTCAAGATAGGATAAAAAATTTCAAGCTTCCTTTTAAGGATCAAGCTGTGCAAGGTCATAGTGGATTCAAATATCTTGGCAATGATGAAATTTATATAATCACTGATAATGGGCTTGGAACTAAGGCAAATTCAGCTGATAATATGCTTTTTATTAACAAATATAAGCTTGATTTTAAAAATAGCTCTTTTCAACGTTTGCAAACTATATTTTTTAAAGATACAAACAAAAAATCCCCTTATAAAATCACACTTGAAGGCACAAAAGAGCGGTATTTAACTGGGGCTGATTTTGATCCTGAAAGCTTTCAAATCATTAAGGGTGAATTTTGGGTAGGCGAAGAATTTGGACCATTTTTGCTTCATTTTGATAAAAATGGAGTTTTAAAAGAAGTCTTTGAAACTTACGCGCAAGGTGCTAAGCTTCTTTCTCCTGATCACCCTAGCTTAGAGCTTAGCTCAAAACCTCAATCAAAGCAAGCTTCTTTTAATGTAAGACGTTCAAAAGGCTTTGAAGCAATGGCTAGCTCAAAAGATGGAAGTTTTCTTTATCCTATGCTTGAGGGTGCACTTTTTATAAACGAAGAATATGAAAACGAAAAGGGTAAGCAATTTACAAGGATACTTGAATTTGATGTGGCAAAAAAGAAATTTACAAATAAGAGCTATAAATACTTTTTTGAAGAAAATGACCATGCTATAGGCGATTTTAACATGATAGATGAACAATACGCCCTTGTCATAGAAAGAGATAATAGCTCTGGAGTGAAAGACAAGCTTTGCAAAACAAAGGATACAAGCAAGTGTTTTGAAAGTGCAGCTAAATTTAAAAGGATATATAAAATCAAGCTTGATGAAAAAAGTGGCATAGCTCAAAAAATAGCTTATATTGATCTCATGAAGATTAAAGATACTCATAAGCTTTCTAAAAAGCCCTTAGTTGATGGAAATTTTGTTTTTCCATTTTTTACTATAGAAGATGTGGATATTGTAGATACTAACCATATCATCGTGGCTAATGACAATAATTTTCCATTTTCTGATGCAAGAGAGCCAAACAAAAGCGATGATAATGAAATCATTTTGCTTGAGGTGAAAGATTTTTTAGAAGCAAGATAAAGTTTTAAGCAAGGATAAGGCATAAAACTTCTTTTTCATAGCTATGGCTTAAAAGAAGTGAACGTAAAATGCAAGCTTTCATTAAGCTAGGAGCAAGTAAGGCTTAGGTTTTAAGTCTTGCTTAAGAGCAATCTTTTGCTGTTTTTTTAATGAAAATGATAAGTTTATTGTCAAGATAATAGCTCCAACTCATACCAAAATCATTATACTTATACCAAGACATGAATTCATTTTCACAATATAAAGCTTGATTTCTTTCATCAATCCTTTTTTTCATGGATTGTTGCGTGCTTGGGGATTTTATATCATTTACTGGATCGAGTGTGTATTTGTATTCTAAAGTATCGTTGTTGCAATCAACTTCTATTAAAGTGCTTATCGGATCGATTCTAGTTGGCGGATTAAATATAGCTTTGATTTGTTTTACGGCTTCTTGCATTTCTTGACTTTTGCATCTATCTTCTGCATTTGCAAACAAAAGCATAAAAAATATAAGAAAAAGCTTTTTGTATTTCATTTTTTAATCCTTATTGTATTTTTTCTTTGCATTGTAACATTATTTTTCTAATTTTCATCACAAAATCTCTCTTTGCCCCTTAGCATTTGGCTGGCTTAAAAAGCCCTCATCGCTAAGCTGTTCTATGATATTTGCAGCTCTGTTATAGCCTATATTAAGTCGGCGTTGTAGGTAAGAAATGCTTGTTTTTCTATCTTCTAAAATCACAGCTTTAGCTTGCTCAAAAAGCTCATCTTTTGTCCCAACACTACTTTGGCCACTCATTGATACAGCTTGGCTTGAAGAATTATCTTTTAAGAAATTTTCATCATATTCTACAGCTTGTTGGGCTTTTAAAAAGTCTACTATTTTTTCTATCTCCATTTCGCTAGCATATGGAGCATGGATACGCGCTAAATTTGAAGTTCCAGGAGGAGTAAATAAACCATCGCCCCTACCAAGCAAGCTTTCAGCACCTTGAGTATCTAAAATCACCTTTGAATCAACCTTTTGCCCTACTTTATAGGCTAAACGGCTTGGTAAATTCGCCTTTATAAGCCCAGTTACCACATCAACACTTGGGCGTTGCGTAGCGACTATAAGATGAATTCCACTTGCTCTAGCCATTTGAGCAAGGCGAGCTATGTAAAACTCGACATCTTTTCCGGCTGTCATCATAAGATCGGCTAATTCATCGATGATGACTACTATAAAAGGCAGTTCTTCATTTGCTTCTAAGCCTTGTTTTTTAAGCTCTTTCATCTTGTCATTATAATTTTCTATATTTTTAGTCTTTGCTTCAGCCATGAGCTTATAACGTCGCTCCATCTCTGCAACCATGTTTGATAAAGCATTTACCGCCTTTTTAGGATCAGTGATAACTGGAGTGAGTAAATGCGGTATGTCATTATAAATGCTAAATTCAAGCATCTTTGGATCAATCATCATCAGCTTTAAAGTCTTAGGACTATTTCTATACAGCAAGCTTAAAAGCATGGAATTTATCCCCACGCTTTTACCGCTTCCTGTAGTGCCAGCGATGAGTAAGTGAGGGAGTTTTTTAAGATCAGTGATAAAAGCATTGCCTACTATATCCTTGCCTAAAGCTAGGGTTAAAGGGCTTTTTGCATTTTTAAAAATCTCACTTTCTAAAATTTCTCTTAGATAAATAGTTTGAATTTGTTCATTTGGCACTTCTATGCCAACTACATCTTTGCCTGGAATTGGTGCTTGTATGCGTATAGAGCTTGCTTTTAAAGCCATAGCTAAATCATCTTGTAAATTTAAAATTCGACTTACCTTTACATCTGCACTTGGACGAAATTCAAAAGTAGTTACCACAGGACCTGTATAGGTGCTTATCACATCGCCACCTATCTTAAAACGACGCAATTTCTCAAGCAAATCATAAATTTTCTTATCGATTTCTTGCTCGTTGATTTCAATTTTATTTTGGCTAGGATTGACTAAAAACTCAAGTGAGGGCAGTTTAAAGTCCTTTGGAGCTTCAAGTTTGCCTTTTTCTAGGCTGTCAAGCAAGGCGGTGTTTGACTTAAGCTCGGTTTGAATATATGCTTTTGTGTGTTGAATTTGTTTTTGAACTTGACTTTGAGCTGAATTTAAAGATTGCAAACTTTGACTTGCTAAAACTTCTTGAGAGTTTTCTTTTGGCTGATACTCTTCAACTATAGGGATAAACTCTTGCTCTTTTGGTTCTTTTGGCTTTTCTTTTACCTCAAGCTCGCTAACTTCAAAACTAAAAGGCTGATCTGACTCTTGCTCGGTTTTAGCGCTTTGAATTTGCTCTGTTAAATTTGGCTCTTGTGTTGATTCTTCTTGTTCTGGGCTAGTTATTTCTTCTTTGAGATTGATATTTTTTCTTTTATAACTTGGCTCATCAAAATTTGATTTGTAAGCTAAATTCATCTTAATCTCTTCTAATTTTTTAGGCTTTAAAAATCGCTCTGGCACAAAGGCTTCTTTTTTCATTTCAAGAGGATTTGAATCCTCAAATTCAAAACTTTGAGCGCTTGCTTTGGTAACAAAATTATGAATTTGCTTGTTTTGAGTAGAAAAAGCTGGCTCGTCTAAGGCTTCACTTAGGTTGCTTTCTTCTTGCTTGCTATCTTCTATCTGCTGTGATTCTTGTTCGTTTATATCTTTATCTTGCAAATCCCTTTGAATAAAAACTTCAGCTTCTAATCCTTGTAAATCCTCTTTTTCAAGCTGCGTTAACTCTGCTTCTTGCGTGTTAAAGTCTTTTTCTTTAAAAGTCTCATCTTGTGTAAATTCTTTCACAAGCTCTTCTTGAATGTTTTCTTTAGTCTGTTCTTTTTCTTTTTCATTTTTACCGCCAAAAAAACGATACAAGATATGTTTTAATTTTTCTTCATAAGAAGCAAAAACCGAAAAATCAATCCTTACACCAAATACCGCTTCTATAAAAGCTGGAAAAAGCAAAATCAAAGCAAGCAAAAGCATAAGCAAAGCAAGTATCCCGCTTAAAACTCGCCCAAAAAGAGCCCCGATGATAGTATAAAGCACTTCAGGGATATAACCAGCCTCTTTGCTTAAAATTCCAAACAACAAAACACAGCCAAAAAAAGCTAGAAAAAGTCCTATACTCTCACGTCTTAAAATATTATCAAACTCGTATTTTCTTTTATAAAAAATAAAATTTAAAGGAAGCAAAACAAAAGGATAAAATAAAGCAAAATCCCCAAACAAAAAGAGATTAAACTCTCCTAAAATTCGAGAAATAAAACCCAAAGAATCAGGCATAATGCTAACAAAAGCTAGATAAAAAAGAGCAAAACTTGAGATGATAAAAATGAGTTCTTTTTTGATTGTGTGTCCTTAAAGCTAAAAAATCATAGCCGTATTTTAGCATAAAATCAACTCACTTTGCTAGTATTTTTATCACTTTTTATGCCTTTTTCTGTGCTATAATCACGAGTAAAATTTCAAAAAAAGGATAAGTGTGAAAGACGAACTTTTTCGTAAAATAAGCACCAAGCAATTTGAATTTGATGAGAGCGTGGCTAGCGTTTTTGATGATATGATACAACGATCCGTGCCTTTTTACAAACAAAATGTAAGGCTCATCACACAGCTCATCGCTCATCTTGCGCCTAAAAAAGCTCGAATTTGTGATTTGGGTTGCTCAACAGCTTCTTTACTTTTTGAACTCTTTTCCTTGCAAAAAGACTTTGTTTTATGCGGAGTAGATGAGGCTGAAGCTATGCTTTCAATCGCTCGCAAAAAGGCTAAAGCTTTTAAGGCTGAAATTTCGTTTTTACAAGGCAATCTTAACGAGCTTGAGTTTAAGCAACACGATATTTTTATCGCAAATTACACCTTGCAATTTATACGCCCTTTGCAAAGGCAAGCTTTGGTTGATAAAATTTATCACAGCTTAAATCCTAAGGGCTTTTTTATCTTAAGTGAAAAGATTGTGTATGAAGATGCTGTTTTAGCTAAGCAAATGATAGATATTTACGCTGAATACAAGCAAGAACAAGGCTATTCGCATTTTGAGATCGCCAAAAAAAGAGAAGCTTTAGAAAATGTGCTTGTGCCTTATAGTGAAAAAGAAAATATCACTATGCTTGAAAATTCAGGATTTAAAAAAATAGAAAGCTTTTTTAAATGGGGAAATTTTGAAAGCTTTATCGCTTTTAAGGATTAAGACTTCATTATTATGAAGTCTTAAAAAAGGTTTAGAATTTCTTCTTTTGCACATCGCTAAGTATATCTTTGGCGATACTATTAACCGTATCAGAAATCACAGAACTATCATTAGCAATCTTCACATTATCTTGAGTTACACTTTCTATATGAGCTACACTTTCATTGATTTGAGTAATACCTGCAGTTTGTTCTTTGATAGATTCAGCCATATCATTGATGGATTGCACAAGTAAGTTAGTATTTGCTTCTATCTCACTTAAAGACTTTTGTGTTCGCTCAGCTAACTTTCTTACTTCATCAGCCACAACAGCAAAACCTCTTCCGTGTTCTCCAGCCCTTGCTGCTTCTATAGCTGCATTTAAGGCTAAAAGATTGATTTGATCAGCTATATCTCCTATGATACCTGTGACATTTTTAATCTCTTCACTTTGAGTGATGACATCACTTGTTTTTGTCGAGACATTTTGCATAGAAGAAGTGATTTGTTCTAAAGCTGCTGCTGTTTCTTCTAAAGAATGAGCTTGTGAGTTTGAACTTTGAGTGAGAGCATTTACAGCTTCTTGGAGTTTGCCACTTTCTTCACTTAAAGAGTTAGCAAAGTCAGATGAGGTTTTAAGCATTTTTACGATTTCATCGCCTAGAGTGTTTGTGGTGATTTCTACATTACCACTTGCATTAGGGATTTTATTTCTAAAGTCTAGATTTTTATACTGCTCAAAAATCTCATGAATGGTATTCATATTTGAACCTACTCTGTGTTGTAAGACATCAAGTAAGCGATTTAATACATTTTTAAGCTCTATGAGCTGAGGATTACCCGGATTTGCTGTGATTCTTGCTGTTAAATCGCCACCTTCTATCACTTGCACGGTTTGCACTGATTGTTGGACGGCAAGTTTGTCTTGCTCAAGAGTTCTTTGAGTTTTGGTTATATTTTCATTGATTGCCATTCCCATTTGCCCAAGCTCATCTTGAGCGTGAATTTTAACAGTATGAACTTTAACATTTTCGTGGTTGATGTAGCGGAAGAAATTCAGCAAAGTATTAAGCACTACGCCTATTCTTGAAGCGATAATTTTACGCACAAGGATATAAAGAATAACCCCAATAACCACCAAAACAGCAATACCAATCAAAGCAATATCAATTTGCAAGCTTCTTACATTTGCTAGCACCGCACTTTTAGGAGCTGTTGTTACCATATACCAAGTGCCGATATTTCGTATGTTAAAACCTTTGATTGAAAGCATAGATTCAATATTTTCTCCTGTAAGATAATCGTCCACAAAAGCAATATTATCATTGCCATGGATAAGATCAAGTATTTTTTGAGCACTTTTAGTATTTGGGTTAAAATCTTTGATATTTTGTCCTATAGCACTTGTATTTGTATGTGCTGCTATGACGCCTTCTTCATTGATGATAAAACGCAAATCGCCTTCATACATTTGAAATCTTGGATCTGAAATATTATCTGCTAAAGATTTAAGATCGACAATGAAACCGATCACACCTATAATTTCATCATTTTTTGCTCCAAAGATAGGATAGACTATATTTACTCCATAGAATTTCTTTCCATCCAACTCCATCATTCTAGGATTACCTAAAACTGGAACTTTATCTGCTAAAACTTTTGGAACAGATCGTCCTGTAAGCACAACATCATCAGTATCAACAACCTTTACCCCACCTCTTGAAGTTGGGTTTTCATCACGATAAAACATCATAAATTTATTATTTTTGCTGATGAAAGCTGAGTCTTGATCTTTAAATTCAGCACTTGGATTAAGTAAATGCAAATACGCAAATTCGATATAATTGCTTGCATCAACAGCTGAAATAATGCTAAATTCAACCTCATCTACACTCATCGTTTGTGAAATAAGTCCTGATCTGATGTTTTGACTTGAAGACTCAAGTAAGGTTGTAAGCTCTTGAAAGATACCTTCAGCAAAATTTGCGTAGCGATTTACTGAAGCAGTGAGTATTTTTTGCACATCTTCATCTGTAGTTGCTGTTACCCTAGAAGAAATGGTAAAAAGCATAATAAAAATACCCAAAGCGACAAGAACAAGCACCGAAGATATGAGCTTTGTTCCTATATTTAGATTGTTGAAAGACTTCATCTTTTTCCTTTTTTGCGTAGTGAGTTTGTTAAATCGAAAACGACGAAAATTATCATATAATCGCACATTTTCAAAAAATTGCAAGATTATATCACGAAAATATTTAAAGTTTGTTTTAAAAAATAAATTTTCAATAAAAACTTTTTCTTGTTTTACAAAAACTCTCTTAGCTGTAACAAATCAAATATCACGCACCACAAAGCACCAATTATCCAAACACTCCGCTTAAATAAGCTCTCGTTTTTTCCTCTTTTGGAAATTCAAAGAATTCTTTACTTTCATTGAATTCAACAAGTTCGCCTAAGTGAAAAAACGCTGTATAATCAGCTACTCTTTTGCCTTGCTGCATATTGTGCGTAACCATTATCATACTTAAATTATGACTTAGTTCTTTTAAAAGCTCTTCTATGACAGCTGATGAGATAGGATCAAGGGCTGAAGTTGGTTCATCTAAAAGCAAAAGTTTTGGATTTATCGCTAGAGCTCTAGCTATGCAAAGTCTTTGTTGCTGTCCGCCTGAAAGAGCTAAGGCGTTGCTTTTAAGCTTGTCTTTTACTTCTTTAAAAAGCCCTACTTTTTCAAGTTTATCAACGACTAGAGCTTCTTCATCACTTTTGTGCTTTATTAAGCCGTGAAGTCTTGGAGCATAAGCTATGTTTTCATAAATGCTTTTCACAAAGACATTGGGCTGTTGAAACACCATACCTACGCTTTTTCTTAGCTCAACCACATCAAGCCCTCTTACATCTTTACCCTCAAGCTCGACAAGCCCTTCTATCTTTGCGATCTTGTCATTCATGCGGTTAAAACAACGCAAAAAGGTTGATTTTCCACAACCTGAAGCACCGATTAATGCGGTGATTTTGTTTTTATTGATTTGCATATTGATATCAAATAACGCTTGTTTTTTTCCGTAAAAAAGATTTAAATTTATAACTTGTGCTAGCATGTTTGTTTTCCTTGAAAGTATTTTCTAAGTAGTATGGCTACTAAATTTAATATCACTAAAAGCCCTAAAAGCACCAAAATTCCAGCCGCAGCTCGCTCTAAAAAAGCCCTTTCTGGCATAGAAGCCCAGTTATAAATCAAAGCTGGAAGCACGGTTGTAGGCTGATTGAGTGAGCTTGCTACATCTGGGATAAAAGCTATCATACCTATAAGCATTAAAGGTGCAGTTTCGCCTATGGCTTGGGCTAAGGCTAGGATAGAGCCTGTCAAGATCATAGGCATAGCTAAAGGCAAAACTATGCCTTTAACCATCTGCCATTTTGTAAAGCCAAGAGCTAAAGCTGCATTTTTCATACTCACATCAACGCTTTTTAAAGCTGCTTTTGTCGCAACGATGATGATAGGAAGACTCATAATAGCTAAAGTTAGCCCACCAACAAGAGCTGAGGAGCGAGGTACACCAAAAAAGTTGATAAATAAAGCAAGCCCTAAAAGCCCAAAGATGATACTAGGAATGCCCGCAAGATTGTTTATACACACTTCTATGATATGAGTAAGCAAGTTTTGTGGAGCAAATTCCTCAAGATAAATCGCAGCTGCTACGCCTATAGGCACAGCTACAACCATACACACAAACATACAAAGCAAGGTGCCTACTACTGAAGCTAGTATGCCTGATTGCTCAGGAGCTATTTTTGAATCCCCGCTTAAAAAGAAATTTGAGTTAAATTTAGCCTCAAGTAAATGATTTTGTATAAGCGTATCCACAAGGGCTTTTTGTGTGTCATCAAGCTTGTTGAATTTCTGCTTAGCGTATTGATCAACTTCTGCATTTGCTAAGAGCCAAATTTGATCTTGTGGTAAGCCGTTTTGGCGAATTTGTCTTCTTTCATTTCTTGAGAGTAACGCTATCACGCTTGAGTTTGACTCAGCACTGATTAAAATATAATTTTGCTTTAAAGCAGGCAAACCAAGATATACAAGCGTGCTTATAAAGATACACAAAAAAAACATATTAATATACAAGCCAGCTTTACAAAAAAACTTAAAATGTTTTGAAGCTTTTTTGCGTCGTTTTATGAGAGTTTTCATAGGCTTTTTCCTTTATGGAATTTATTGATAAGATAAACACTAAACATATTGATGATTAAAGTGATGATAAAAAGCGCAAGTCCTAAAGAAAAAGCGCTTAAGGTTAAAGAGCTATCAAAAGCTTGATCGCCTTGTAAGGCTTGGACTATATGCACGGTTATCGTTGTCATATCTTCTAAGAAATTTAAGCTCATATTTGGACGCAAAGACGCTGCCATAACCACGATCATAGTTTCTCCTAAAGCCCTTGAAAGCCCAAGCAAACAAGCAGCGATAATGCCAGGCATAGCTTCTGGTAAGATCACAGCAAATACCACCTCTTTTTTTGTCATACCCAAAGCATACGCTCCTTGAATTCGCTTAACATTTACAGCCTCAATGCAATCTTGTGATAAAGAAGCCACTATAGGCACGATCATAATCCCCATCATAAAACCAGCTCCTAAAGCACTTTCATAACTTGCATTCATACCAAAAGCGTGAAACACCCAGACTATTGAAGGGGCGATGATAATCACAGCAAAAAAACCAAAAACAACGGTTGGAATTCCAGCGATAAGCTCAAGCACTGGCTTAAGATAGTTTTTTGATCTTTTACCTGCAAAAACTCCAAGATACACAGCACACATAATACCCAAAGGCAAAGCCGTAATCATAGCAATAACAGAGATATAAAAAGTCCCCCAAAACAAACTCGCCGCACCAAAAACCCCATGCCCTGTGCTACCATCAGCCAAGGTAAAAGCCGCATCAGCTGCCCACTGCGAAGAAAAAAGAAAGGTAAAAACGCTTTCTTTGCTAAAAAACTTCAAAGCCTCGATCAAAATAGTAAGCATAATCGCAAAGCTAATCACCACACTTACAAAAGCGCATAAAAAAAGTATGCTTTTAATCACTCTTTCTTTCATAATCTTCTTTTCAAATTTAAAATCCTCGCTTTAAAAAAGCTGTGAAAGTATAAAAGGACTTGGAAACTTTTTGGAAACTTATAAACTTTTTATTTAAGTGAATTTTTATACTATTTTATATAAAATTGAAACTTCATTTTAAAATCATAAAAAAGGAGAATTTAATGAAATTAAACTTCAAATTAAGTATAGCGGCTATACTATTGCTCGCTGGGGGGGGGCATTTAAACGCTGAAGAAACGCATACTCTTGAATCTTCAGTTATCTCTGCTTCAGGCTTTGAACAAGACATCAAAGACGCTCCTGCGAGTATCTCAGTAATCACAAGCGAAGAGCTTAATTCTCGTCCTATAAAAGACATAGGTGAGGCTATACAAGATATCCCCGGTGTTGATGTATCGATGAATAAAACCGGCACTTATGATTATAGCATACGCGGTTTTGGCTCTGCTTATACCCTTGTTTTGATAGATGGCAAACGTCAAAGCGTAGCAAATGGCTTTTATAGCAATGGCTTTGATGGTAGTGAAAGCGGTTATATGCCTCCACTTGCGATGATAGAAAGGATAGAAGTTATAAGAGGACCAGCCTCAACGCTTTATGGCACTGATGCGGTTGGTGGAGTGATAAATATTATCACTAAAAAGATGAGTAATGAAGTTAGTGGCTCTATAGCTCTTGATACCCAACTTCAACAACATCCTGATCTTTATGGTAATGCTGGCTCTATGAATGGCTATATCTCAACCCCACTCATAGAAGATAAGCTTTCTTTCTCAGCTCGTATAAAATACTATAGCAAAAATGAATCTTCTCATCTTTGGCCTAGCGTGCCTTATAACAATGGCACTCAAAGACCGGCTAATTTTCAAATTCCAAGCCATAGTCCGGGCAAGCTTACAGCTTTAAATATAGGCGGACGCTTTAATTTTGTGCTTGATGAGGCAAATAGCTTTTATTTTGACTATGAGCATTATGATAATAACATCGTTACGCGTTCAACAAGCGGACAAGCCATTCGCTCAGATAGAGTAATCAAAAAAGATAATTTCGTGGGAAATTATGATGGAAGCTTTGCTTTTGGAAGCATTAATTCTTACGCACAATACGGACGCACTTGGGATAAAGAGCTCGTTTCTCAAATCATAGTTGGAGAAACAAAGGCTGTGCTTCCTTTTGATTTAGGTGCGGCTGGAAATTTAGTAGGTTCTTTTGGAGCAAGGGCTGATTATGAGGTTTTAACCGATGATACGGCAGGAAGTAGAGGCAGCACAAATATTTTACAAGGTAAAAATATCGATCAAATCACAGCCGCTTTATACGGCGAGGGCGAATACTTCATCACTGAAGATTTCATCTTTACCACTGGTTTAAGATGGGTGTATAGTGATTTGTTTAAAAGTGAATTTACACCAAGAGTATATGCAATCTATCATATCACTGATGATATAGCCTTAAAAGGTGGCATAGCAAAAGGCTATAAAACACCGCAAGCTAAGCAAATCAGAAAAGGCAGATATAGCTCAAGTGCAACAAGTGATGCTTATGGTAATCCGGACTTAAAACCAGAAGAAAGCATAAATTATGAGCTTGGGGTTGATTTTAATTTATTTGATTATGCAAATTACACTATCACAGGCTTTCTAACAGACTTTAAAAATCAAATCAGCACACAAAACGCAGTAATGGGAGATATTTTACCAAATGGCGTAACTTGCAACGCAAGCGGAGGTTGTACCTATCCTATCAATCTTGGCAAAACTCAAGCTAAGGGTATAGAATTTGCTTTTAAGAGTGCAAAATTTTATGATTTTAGACTAAGTTCAAGCTATACTTTTATAGAAAATGTATATAAAGATGGTGTTTTAAATGTGCTTGGTGGCACAAGGGTTGAAAACAAACCAAAACATATCATTAGTGCTAAACTTGATCATGAATATGGTAAATTCAACTCTTTTTTAAAATTTAGAGGCAAATTTAACACTATAGCTAGAGCAAAGGGTGGCAACAATAGACCTTTAACTAACGCAGGTGGAACAAACATAGAAAAATACAAGCCTTTTTATACTTTTGATCTAGGCACAAGCTACAAGATAGATAAAAACTCAACCTTAAGCTTTATGATTTACAATCTATTTGATAAAGACTTTTTTGATCCTATAGCTACAGGAAGAGACGCCACAACAGGCAATCCAAGCGGATATGCTAACCTCTATCAAGACTATACTGAGGGCAGAAGCTTTTGGATGCATTATAAATACGACTTTTGAGCTTTTTAAGCTTTATTAACTTCTTTCACTAAACTTACCCAAAAGCCTTTTTATGGGCTTTGGGTAAAGGTGTTTTGCTGTTTTAAAACACCCTGCCAGCTTTTACCAGACTTTCATCAAGTTTTGTTTTCTGTTCTAAATGCTTTTGACTTGCTTTTAAATTCGCATCGCTTAGTGGCACAAGCCCTATTTTTTCAAGCTCTCCACCGCTTTTTGCTAGATCATCGCTCATATAAAGCTTAGCAAATTCTAAAGTTTCAGGATTTTTAGCGTTTAAATATATATACAAACTTCTTGCAAGCTCGTATTTGCCCTCAGCGATATTTTTTTCGTTTGCTTCTATGGTATCTATCTTAGCAGCATTGATCTTATCTTTATTTGAAGCTAAAAAGCCGTATCCAAAAAGCCCAAAGGCATTTTTATCCGCACCTAGCTTTGAAACGATTAAATTATCATTTTCTCCGCTTGGGATATACGCACTATCTTGACGCATACTTTTGTATTTGCCAGCTTGATCGCCGTATTCTTTAAATTTCTTTGAAACTTTGCTTAAAACAAGCTCTTCTATAGTATCTCTTGTGCCAGAACTTGATGGAGGTCCATAAATGGCTATTTTGCGATTTGGTAATTTTTTATCGATTTGTTGCCAATTTGTGTAAGGATTTGGCACAAGCTTGCCATTTTGTGGAATTTCTTTAGCAAGAGCTAAAAAAAGTTGCTCTAAAGTGATGTTTAAAGGTGCATTGGCTTTGTTTTGTGCTAAAACTATGCCATCATAGCCTATCATCACACCTATAATGTCTTTTACACCTGCATCTTGGCAGGCTTTAAACTCACTTGGCTTAATCGCTCTTGAAGCATTTGAAATATCAGTTTTACCCTCGCAAAACACCTTAAATCCCCCACCTGTGCCAACACTTTCAACTATAGGCGTGCCTGCATTTTTTACAGCTGCGTATTCTTCAGCCACAAAACTTGTAAAAGGATACACGGTTGAAGAACCGGCTATTTTAAGCTCATCTGCTTGAAGCAAAGAAAAAGCTACTACACTTAATGCTAGAATTTTTTTCATTTTTTCTCCTAAAAAATAATTTAAGCATGCAAAGTGTAAGATAAAAAAGAAACTTTTTAGAAACATATCATTTTATTTAAAAAAATCTCATATTTTTGATAAATATTTTCTTTAAATAATGATATTATCAAAAACTTATATTTTTGATAATATAAGTTTAAAAGTCTATTTTTAGGTATATTTATACTAAAATATCAAGGTTTAAAAAGCACTTTTTATTATCAAAATAAAATAATTTTGATAAATTTTTTTTCATTTTTTGTAAAAAAATTAAAAAATTGTGCTATAATTTTCTCACAAAATCAAAAAAAAGGAGAAAGTTATGCTTTCAAAAGAAGTTATTGCTCTACTTAACGAGCAAATCAACAAAGAAATGTTCGCGGCGAATTTGTATCTTAGTATGAGTTCTTGGTGCTATGAAAATAGTTATGATGGTGCTGGCTTGTTTTTATTTGAACATGCTGGTGAAGAAAGCGATCATGCTAAAAAACTCATCACTTACCTTAATGAGACAGATTCACATGTCAAACTTGCTGAAGTTGCAAAACCAGATGATGAGTTTAAATCCTTGCTTGATGTGTTTGAAAAAACATATAAACACGAGCAGTTCATCACAAAGTCAATTAATGATTTGGTTGATTTTATGCTGATCAAAAAAGACTATCCAACTTTTAACTTCCTTCAATGGTATGTTGCTGAACAGCACGAAGAAGAAGCACTTTTTAGAGGTATAGTTGATAAAATCAAGCTTATTGGCGATCACGCAAATGGGCTTTATCTTGCTGATGCGTATATCAAAACTTTAGCTAAAGGCTAAAAACTTGGTGTGGCTTTTAAGTGATTTTAAGCCACGCTTTTTATTGAATTCATTTTGCTTTATAATTTTTTTGAGTTTTTATAATCTTATCAAATTTTATTTAAAATAACAGATTTTTTTGTCTCTTTTTTGTTTTTCTAGCTTTTACTTACTAATAGCACAGCGGTGCTTTGTCTTTAAAATGATAGTGTTAAAAAATATAATTTTAAGGATTAAACAAGCGAGCAAAAGCCCAAAAAGGCTTTTTGGTAGATTTATTTAAAAGTTGTGCCACCATCTACGATGAAAGTGTGTCCTGTTACCCAGCTGGCTTTTTCAGAACACAAGAATAAACATGCACCGGCTAAGTCTTCAGGCTGTCCCATGCGGTTAAGTGGGCTAAGATCAATAGTAGCTTGCTTGACTTCTTCATAATTTGTAAAGCCTCTTAAAGCGTCTGTTTCTATAGGACCGCCACTTACTACATTTACGCGTATGTTTTTGTCCCCAAGTTCAGTTGCAGCGTATCTTGCCATAGCCTCAACAGCAGCTTTTGCTGTGCCATGCCCTGCGTAATTTTCAATATAGACTAAATTTCCAGTCGATGAGATGGATATGATAGAACCCCCACCAACTTTTTCCATTCTTTTAGCAGCTTCTTGAGCGCCTACTACAAAAGCATTTACTGTGGCTGTAAAGATATTGTTAATCCCTCTTGGGCGAAGCTTCATAAATTTAGTATATCCACCTACTACAGCGCGTCCTGAGATAATGGCATTTGAGATAAAAAAATCCACCCTATCAAAGTCTGCATCAATCTTTTCAAAAAGCTCTTTATAGGTTTCTGGCTCAAGTATATTAAACTCATACGCTCTTGCTTTTATAGCATAATCTCTTTCAAGCTCTTCTACCAAACTTGAAGCTATATCAGCGTTTGAATTATAAGTGAAAGCAACATTTGCTCCAACTTTAGCAAATTCATATACTATAGCTTTGCCAATACCCCTTGTGCCACCACTTATGACAAGGGTTTTTCCCTTAAAGAAATCTTTCATATTCTCTTCCTTTAACTATATAATCTTTTAAAGTCTAAATTTTATCAAATCTTGCTTAAAAAACAGCTAATACACTTTAAGCAAATTTGGTAAAAACTCGCCTTGATGTAAAATTTCCACAAGCAAAAGTGCAAAAGCTCCCAAAAACCAATTTATACTTCTCATAAGTTCTTTATGAAAAAACTCTGGGCGCATTTTAATCTCATAAGGCACATAAAAATCTTTAAATTTTGGAAAAAATCTTGAAGTTTTAGCTAGAAACTCTTCATATTTACTTCCAAATTTAGAACGCAAGAAATTTTCTTCCCCTTTAATCGTATAGTGATACACCCATAGATAAAAAATCACTGCGATGATGATAAGACTAAGCTGAGCTTTTAAAGCTACAAGCCCTATAAAGGCGATAAAAGAGAAAAAATACAAAGGATTGCGGCACAAGCTATAAGCTCCATAATCAATAAAATGAGTCCCATCTGTGCCTTCATTTTTCATACCACCGATAAAAATCGTCGCATAAAGCCTGCCAATAACGCCTACAATCACACAGCAAAAGCCCACAAAGCGGATAATATTTGCCATAAGCTCATCATAAGCACTATAACTTACCAACACATAAACGATAAAAATAAAGGCAAAAACATACTGCCACACAAAGCGGTTAAACATAGCTTGCCTCTTTGTCTAAACAGGAATTTTTCAAAAATAAATTCTTGCTTTTAAAATTTGAGCTTATGGCTTTGATATACTTAAACGATCTCATATTGCTTTAAAACCTCTTCAAGTTTTTTTAATGTTTCTTTGCTTGGAGCAACTAAAGGCAGGCGGTATTCTAAACTTTCAAGCAAACCACACAAATGCATCGCAGCTTTTAATGGTATAGGATTGCTTTCACAAAATAAAACTTGATTGATATTATAAAGCTTGTCATTGATAGCCTTTGCACCCTTATAATCCTCATCTAAAGCTAAATGCGTAAGCTTTGCTATCATATCAGGCAAGAGATTTGAAGTTACTGAGATGACGCCTTTTCCGCCATTTGAAAGTATAGGATAATTAATAGCATCATCCCCACTTATAACTATCATTCTTGGCTCATGAGCGAGTAAATCCACGCATTTATTCATATTCCCACTTGCTTCTTTAACCCCATAAATATTCTCACAATCTCTAAAAAGCCTTATGATGGTATTTGTTTCTATCTCACAACTTGTTCTGCCCGGCACATTATATAAAAGCACAGGAATTGCAACACTTTGTGCTATAGCTTTATAATGCTGATAAAGCCCTTCTTGAGTAGGCTTGTTGTAATAAGGCGTAACGCTTAAAATCCCATCAGCCTTGTGTTTAGCAGCAAATTGAGCCAAATCAACAGCTTCATGAGTAGCATTTGAGCCAGCTCCTGCTAAAACCTTTGTATTTGTGCCTTTGCACGCATCAACAGCGATTTCTATGCAAATTCTATGCTCCTCATGCGTTAAAGTCGCACTTTCTCCAGTGGTGCCAACAGGCACTACAGCATCTATGCCGTTTTGAATTTGTCTTTTGATGAGCTTGTGAAAAGTCTGCTCATCAAGCTTGCCATTTTTAAACGGCGTTGCAAGAGCTGTCATGGCTCCGGTGATGGATTTTGTATTCATTTTTTGTCCTTTCTCAAGATGAGTGTGGTTGAGTTTTTAGCTGTAAAATACTTTTTAGCTACTCTTACTAAATCTTTTAGTTCAAGTTGTGAGATATTTTTTTCATATTCTAGCAAGGGCGTTAAATCTCCTTTGGCGATGAAATTTCCATATACATTGCTTACCGAGCTTGCATTTGCTAAAGAAAAGATAAAATCACTTTTAACACTATTTTTAATCTTTACAAGCACTTCTTTTTCAAGCTTTTCTTGTTTGATACTTTGTAAAATTTTAAGCAGTTCTTGTTCGACTTGCTCGGCTTTTACACCCACATTACAAATACAAATGAAAATAAATAAATTCTCATCTATACTCTCATTGCAAAAGGCATAATGCTCGTTTATAAGCCCTAGTTTATCAACTAAAATTTCATTGATTAAAGAGCTTTTTCCATTGCCTAAAAGCTCGCTTAAGGCTTGCAAGGCTGGTATATCTTTGTGCTTAAAATTTGGGATTTTAAAGCCAAGAGCGAGCATTTGTGTGCCACTTTCTTTTTGAATTTCTATGCGTTTAGCCCCATCTTGCTTTGGCTCTTTGGTGTGTAGTTTTGGTATCTTACCCTTAT
Source organism: Campylobacter sp. MIT 12-8780 (assembly GCF_006864535.1). NCBI lineage: Bacteria > Pseudomonadati > Campylobacterota > Epsilonproteobacteria > Campylobacterales > Campylobacteraceae > Campylobacter > Campylobacter sp. MIT 12-8780. The sequence continues at coordinate 114,594 of NZ_QHLL01000005.1, read as the reverse complement.
TTTTAATATGAGAAAAATGCTTATTTGCGCACTCAAAAACTTCAGCTGCTTTGATATCTCCACTAACAAGCAAAAAAGCATTTTGTGGCTGGTAAAAGGTTTGGTGAAACTCTTTAATGTCTTCTATACTCCAATTTTCAATGTCTTTCATAAAGCCAATTGGTGTCCAGTGATAAGGGTGGTATAAAAAGGCATTGTTAAAAAGGCGAAAATACAAATACCCAAGAGGGCTATTATCAGTTCTCCAAAGTCTTTCTTCAAGCACGACTTGACGCTCTGGCTGAAATTCCTCATCTTTTAAATTTAAGTTTTGCATAAGTTCAGCAAAAAGCCACAAAGCCTTGTCTAAATTGTCTTTAGAGCATTTGATATAATAATGCGTATAATCAAAGCCTGTGCTTGCATTATCAACCCCTCCAAAGCCTTTTACTATCTCATCAAATTCCCCTGCTTTTAAATTTTTTGTGCTTTTAAAATTTAAGTGTTCAAGCATATGAGCTATGCCACTTTTGCCTAAAACTTCATTTCTTGAGCCAACCTTATAAAAAATATCTACACTTATAACTCCGCTTTTTTCATTGACTGGAAAAGCATAAACTTCAAATTTGTTTTTTAACACTTGTTTTTCATAAGCGATCATTTTAAATTTGCTCCTACTGCTTGACTGATATGCACGAATTGATCTTTTCTTAAAAGCTCAACTAAGCCTTGATTAATTTGTGCGGCTATGCTTGGTCCTTTATAGATAAAAGCTGTATAAACTTGCACTAAATTTGCTCCATTTTTAATCCTCTCATACGCCACCTCAGCACTATCAATGCCCCCACTTGCGATAAGCAAGGTTTTACCAAAAAGTGTTTTCGCTAGCTCTTTAAAAAATATCCCACTTTTTTCTTGTATAAGCTTACCACTAATGCCTCCAAAGGTGCGGTTATTATCAAGTAAAGAATAATCTGTGCTAGTATTTGCGATGATAAGCCCACTTACTCCTTCTTTGATCGCGCATTCACAAAGTTTTAAGGCTTCATCTATACTCATATCAGGAGCAATTTTAAGAAAAATAGGCTTTGAAGTGATAGCTTTAGCCTCTTTGAAAAGCTCTTTGATAAAATTTTCACTTTGTAAATCCCTTAAATTTTGCGTATTTGGCGAGGAGATATTGATGATAAAATAATCACACAAATTTTCAAAACTCTTAAGCAAAATAAGATAATCGCTCAAAGCCTCTTCATTGCTTGTAGTTTTGTTTTTGCCTATATTTGCACCAAGTGGAAGTATGAAAGGATAAAGATTAGCTAGCCTTGAAGCAATTTTATCCTTGCCTTCATTGTTAAAACCCATAGCATTTTGCAAGCTTTCTTGTTCTATGAGGCGAAACAAACGAGGCTTGTCATTGCCCTTTTGAGCTTTTGGCGTAAAAGTGCCAAATTCTAAAAAGCCAAAACCAAGAGCACTTAAAGGACGTATCATAGTCGCATTTTTATCAAAACCACCAGCTAAACCCACAGGATTGTTAAAATACAAGCCACAAAGTTCTTGTTTAAGGCTATCATCATCAACGATATAATTTTTAGCTAAAAAACTCAAAGCCCCCGGACACACAAAATTTAAGCTTCTTAAAGCCCACTCGGCTAAATGATGTGCATTTTCTGGATCAAGCTTAAAAAGCAAGGGTTTGAAAAATTCATAACTCATATTTTTCCTTGATTATTTTTAAAAATTGTAGCCAAGCTTAGCTAAAAAATGGCTTTTAAATTTCTTCTCCTTGAGCACTTTTTTCTTTAAATTTCTTATATAAGCTACAATGTTCAAGCAAATAAGCATCATTTCCTGTGGCTATAACCTTGCCCTTTTCAACCACAACTATAGTATCAGCATTTTCTATAGTGCTAAGGCGGTGAGCGATGATGAGTATGGCGTGATCTTTTTTTAGCTTTTCTATACTTGAAACTATAGCCTTTTCGCTTTCATTATCAAGAGCTGAAGTGGCTTCATCAAAGATGAGTAAGTCTGGATTTTTATACAAAGCCCTTGCTATAGCTATGCGTTGTTTTTGCCCTCCGCTTAAATTTTTACCATGCTCTTGCAACACGGCATTTATACCACCTAAATCTTGCACAAAATCATACGCACTTGCTTCTTTTAAAGCTTGTATCACCCTTGCTTCATCAAATTCCTCACTATAAGCGACATTTTCAGCGATTGTATCATTAAAAAGATAGATATTTTGAGTCACTAGGGCGATTCTAAGGCGGAGGGATTTTAAAGTATAGTTTGTGATATCTTTTTCATTGAGTAAAATTTCACCCTTTTGTTTGTCATAAAATCTTAGCAAAAGATTGATGATAGAGCTTTTTCCACCCCCACTTGGTCCAACTAAAGCACAAATTTGTCCTTTTTCAAAAGCAAAGCTTGTGCCATTAAGTGCGTGCTTATCATCTTCATAACGCAAATACACATTTTTAAACTCTATCCTTTGTATGTGTTTAAGCTCGTCTTTGCCATCTTGAATTTCAGCTCTTAAGTCAAGCAGATAAAACACTCTTTCACTTGCTGCCATTGCTCCTTGTATGCGTCCATACATTGATGAGAGTTTTTTAAGCGGAGTGTAAGCCATAAAAAGCGCAGTAATAAAACTTGAAAACTTACCCACATCAAGCGAACCATCAACAACTTCTTTTCCACCTATAAAGATCACTACAGCAACACCTATAGAGCCAAAAATTTCCATGATAGGACTAATAGCCGCATCAACCCTTGCACTTTTTAAGCTTAGCCGAGCAAGCTCTTGATTTTCCTTGCTAAATTTAAGTTCTTCTTTAGTATGAGCATTATTGGCTTTAATAAGCTCTATATTTGAAAAAATTTCGCTTAATCTTGAAAGCATATCAGCATTTTTTTCTTGAGAAGCGTGTCCTATCTTTCTTAATTTTTTTGCAAAAAGTATGAGCGGATATAGAGCAAGTGGGATAACAACAAGGGCAAAAAAAGCCAGAGTTGGACTTTGATAAATCACTACAGCCAAAAGCCCCACAACCATAATAAAATCCCTTATAAACTCAGGGATTATGTTTGAAACTATGCTTTGTAAAGCCCCTATATCGCCGGTGCAGCGGCTCATCAATTCTCCGCTTCTATACTTATGAAAAAAGTGCATATCAAGGCTGAGTATATTTTTAAGCATATGATCGCGAAGTTTTTGCAAAATACGTGTGCCTATAAAGGCTGTATAATAGCTTTGTATATACATACCTATATCTTTAAGCAAATACACCCCAATGATACCAAGAGGCAGATAATACAGCATTTCCTTGCCCTTGTTAATAAAAATTCCATTAATCACCGGCTCCATTATCCAAGCACTTAAAGATGTCCCAGCTGCACTTAAGATAATGCCAACACCCACAAGTAAAAAATAAAGCTTATGCTCTATATAATAAGGCTTAAAGCGGATCAAAACTTCTTTTAAATTCATATCTTTACGCGTTTTATTCATTATTTTTTTCCCATACTACGCCATTTGGTGTATCTTGCAAGCTAATGCCTTTTGCAAGTAAATTTGCTCTGATTGCATCGGCTTTTTGAAAGTCTTTTTCTTTTTTTGCTTCAGCTCTTAAGGCGATTTGCTCCTCAATAAAGTCAAGCTCATCTTTACTTACGCCAAATTGAAAATACGCATTTGTATCTAAAAAACCAAGCCCCAAGATCAAACAAGCTTCTTCTAAGGCTTTGCTAAGCTCGGCTTTTAAGGCTTTGTTTTTACTATCTTCATCAAGCTTTTGATTACTCTCGTTTATAAACTCATCAAAGCTTGCAAGGGCTGCTGAGATATTTAAATCATCTTTTAAATTGAAAAGCAAATTTAAAGCAAGCTCGCTTTTAAAGCTTTCTTTTGATTCTTGAGTTTCTAAGTCCTTAAAAGCCTCTAAACCTAAGCGTTTTTTAAGGCGGTAAAGCTTATCAAGCCTTTTTTTAGCCCCAGCTAAATCCTGCAAAGAATAAGAAAAATGTGCCCTATAATGTGAGCTTAAAAGATATAGCCTTAAGACTTCTCCTTGAAAAGATTTTAAAGCGTCCTTGACAAAAAAGCTATTATTTAAACTCTTACTCATCTTCTCGCCGTCAATTTTTACAAAGCCATTGTGTAGCCAAAATGAAGCGAGGTTTTTATCAAAGGCTAAACGGCACTGACAAGCCTCATTTTCATGATGAGGAAAAAGTAAATCTATACCTCCACAATGTATATCAAGCCCTTCTTTAAAGAGACTTTCTATCATGGCAACGCATTCACTATGCCAACCTGGACGCCCTTTACCAAAGGCTGCAGGATAAAAGTTTTCATCAAATTTCCACAGCACAAAATCACTTTCATTGCGTTTTTTGCTCTCATTTTCAAGGCGGCTGATATTGTTTTCAAAGCACCTATGAGAAAGGCTTAGATAGGCTTTATCTTTGCTTGTATCAAGATAAATTCCATCTTTAAGTGTATAAGTAAAGCCTTTATTTATAAGCTCTTGTATCAAAACAATCATTTCTTTGATAAAATGTGTCGCTCTTGGCTTAAAATTTGGCTCTAAAACATTTAAAGCCCTCATATCCTCTTCATAAGAAGCTATGTAAAAGGCGGTAAGTTCTTCTAGGCTTTGGTTGTTTTCTTGCATTTTTTTAAGAATTTTATCATCTATATCAGTGTAATTTCTTGCAAATTTTATTTTAAAATTAAGAGCAAGCAAAACTCTACGCAACAAATCAAAACAAATGCTACTTCTAGCATGCCCTAAATGTGCGTGATCATAAGTTGTAGGACCGCATAGATAGATATTTACTTGTTTTTTACTTAGCTCTTTTTTTTGCTTTGAAACACTATCAAATAAAATCATATAAGCCCTTTAAAAAATTCATAAGTATAAACTAAGCATTGTATCATTATAGCTTTAAATTCAAGTAAAAGTAAAGCAAAAGCTAGTAAAAGCACGCAAGCGATGAGAAAATGTTTTAAACGAATAAGGCTAAAAAAACGCGCAAAACCAAATTCTTTGATATTTGCACCAAGTAAGTAAAAAGCACTTACTGAACTAGCCAAAGATACGCCTATGACTTTATACTCTGCATTTTCTATCAAAAACACACAAGCTAAAGAAAAAATTAAAGAAATAAGCAAGGCTTTAAAGGCTATTATCGCAGCGATTTTTTGCTTGAATTTTGCATACAACCAAAGTGAGAGTAGCTTTTGTAAGCCAAAGGGCAAAAGCCCAAGCATATAAGAAATAAGCACTAAGGCTGTAAGCTTGGTATCTTTATCGCTAAAATTTCCCCTCTCAAAAAGCAAAGCCGTGATCTCATGAGCAAAAATTATACCGATGATGGTAGCTAAGATAAGTAAAAAAGATAAAGCTTCTAAAGCCTTTTGCATAAAGCTTAGAGCTAATTTTTCTTCCCCACTTTTAAGGTGTTTGAGTATCTTTGGAAAAGAAACTTGAGTTAAGGCTATGGCAAAAAGAGCTAGTGGAAGCTGAAAAACGCGGTTTGCATAATAAAGATAAGAAATGCTTCCAGTAAGTAAAAAGCTTGCTATAGTCGTATCTAAAAGCGTGCTTAGCTGAGTGGCTGAGCTTCCTAATATGCCATGAAAAAAAGTGCTGTAAAATTTCTTTAAACGCACCTTAGTTTTTTTAAGTTTTATACTTAAGAACATGGCTTTTATCACAGCATTATTGCGTAAGGCTATGATATGCCAGATGAGTTGAGCAAGTCCACTTAAAACTATGGCATAAGAAAAATAATATAAATTTTTCTCAGGCTCATTCGCATCAACAAAAAAAGCTGCTAAAACTATGCAGAGGTTAAAAAAGGAGCTTGAAAAAGAAGTGATAAAAAATTTCTGCTCATAATTTAAAATCGCTCCTAAAAGCGTAACCAAAAAGATAAAAAACAAATACCAAAAATTTATAGCCACAAGTGGAGCTGCCATGGCTATAGTTTGAGCATTAAAACCAAAAGCAAAGATTTTGGTAAAAAACTCAGCAAAAAAACTTACCAGTAAGCAAAATAAAAACACTATAGCACAAAACTGCACCAAAACAGCAAGGGTAAAAGCGCCTTTTTTTTTCGCACTAGTAAAATTTGGCAAAAAACTCTGCCCAAAAGCACCTTCAGCAAAAATGCGTCTAAAAAAAGCAGGCATTTTAATAGCCACAAAGAAAATATCACTATAAAGCCCAGCTCCTAAAAACAAAGCCAAAAGCACATCTCTAACTAGCCCTAAAACACGAGAAAATAATATACCCAAGGCATTGATGATGAAATTTTTAAAGACTTTATTTTTTTGCACTTGCTTTCTTTTTTCTATAAAATATATGGTTAAAAATATTTATTTTAGCTAAATTTTGATTAAAATTCAGTATAATTTCTCATTGTAAAGATATTTTTAGAAAGCAAAGTTATGAATTTAGAAGAAGAAATTCTCATCACAAGCGATCCGTATAATGAGCTTTTAAAAGCAAGCACAAAATATAAAATCGATCTTAAAAAGCTTGATTTTCAAATTTTAGGCTTTAATACAAGCTATAGTATCGATGAAAAAGAACAAAACAAACTTAATGATAAAGAGCTTGGCTATTTTGATAATGATGAAAATTTCTTACAAGCAAATTTAAAAATCACTCAAGAATACAAAATCAAAATCAGCGAAAAAAGCCCAGCCCAAACAGAACTTAGCCAAAGGATCAAACTTATCAGCGACAAAACCACAAACAAACTTATCGCTGTGATCGAGCTAGGCGGACTTGAATTTTACAAAAGCATAGCTATGGATATCTTGCAAGATATTTATAAAAAGATGATTAAAGAAGAATTTTTTATAGGTATTCGTATTTTTGACTTTAAACAAAAACTCATTGATTTGCTCAATGAACTTAAAGAGCAAAAATTACATAGAAAAAAAGCATATATACTTGTTTGCAAAGGCGTGCATTCTATCTCAGCAGAAAGTGAAAAACTCGTTTTAGCTTATAGAGAAAATTTCAAACAAGAAAAGGTGCAAAAGGTAAGTATCATCGGGGTTAATGAAGGGGATTTGGTGCTTAAACACATCACACCCGGACTTACAAGAGAAGGCAAGAACTTAAAGCTTGAACCTATCAAAGCTTTCGTGCCACCTGAAAAAAAGATAGAGTTTTCTTGCTCCGCAAATTTTGAGCTTACAAAGATGAATGAAAATACTTATAAAAGTTGCATTGGTGAATATAAAGCCAAAAAGAAAGGCTTTGTAAGCGAAATGAACCATAATTTTGAGATCGAAAATGAGCTGAATTTATCTTCAGTCAATTTCAAAGATACTGGAGCTATTTGTGCTGGGCTTGATAAAAATGTAACTATAAATATAAGAAATGCAAGCGAGCTTGAAGAAGCTGTGGGCTCTGGAGTGTATATTGAGTGTGAAAATCTAACTATAAATGGCAATGTTGCTGGAAACACAACCTTAAAGGCTAAGGTGCTTAAAATTTACGGACACACACACAGCACAAGTAAAATGAGTGCTGAACAAGCCTATATATCAACGCATAGAGGATATTTAGAAGCTAAAGAAGCTGATATTGATAGTATTGAAAACGGCTCTATAAAAGCGGACCTTGCAAAGATCAAAAAGAGCTTAGGAGCAAATATCACAGCTAAAAAAGTCAGCATACTTACCCCAGCAAATAACAATACCATCATTTTTAGCCAAATTGCTTATGTTGATCAATGCCAATCTGGCACAAATAATAAATTTCATGCTCAAGTCATTGATTTTAAAGATGATTTGCAAGCAAAATTAAAGCAAATTCAAGAAAGACAAAAGGCTTTGCCAGCACTCATTGAAAACCTTAAACACAACATAAACTCAAGCAAAAATGGAGTAGAAACCCTTTTAAAAACTATCGCTAAGCTTAAAAGCCAAAATCAAGCTATACCGCCAAATTTTGCTCCTATCATCAAAGAATTTCAGAATTTTACTCAAGAATTAAACAAGCTTCAACTTGAAGAAAATGAGCTTAATCTTGAAGAACAAAAGATTATCAAGACTTTAGGAGAGGCTCAAGATGAGCTTTTGGAAGCTCAAGTGATCAACAAAGGTGGCGTGTGGGGGGATATGAATGAGATTAAATTTAAGTTTTTATTCCCAAAAAGTGAGCTTTTGCATGCTACAAGTGCAAACGAAGTTGCTAAACGTTTTTTTGTAAAAAGAGACTTTGACAATGAAGGTAAAATCAAGCTTGAAAGTGCAAATGAATACAACGAAAAGGATATAGAATGGTCGCAGCCATCGAAGGCATAATCACATACAAAGAACCAACCTTTGCTATCATTAAAACAAGCTCGGGTGTAAGTTATGGGGTGCATGTGTCTTTATTTTGCACAGCAAAGCTTGAAAAAGGACAAAAAATAGAGCTTTTAACCAGCCCCATCATCAAAGAGGACTCACAAAAACTCTATGGCTTTTTAGATAAAAATGAGCAAAAAATGTTTGAATTGCTTTTAAAGGTAAATGGCGTTGGTGCTAGCACAGCCCTAGCTATTTGCTCGACTTTAGATACAAATTCTTTTTATCAAGCTTTAAGCTTAGGTGATGAAAGTGCTTTTATTAAAGTTCCAGGAATTGGTGCAAAAAGTGCAAAACGCATTATCGTTGAGTTAGCAGACAAGCAGTTTAAATTTGAAAGTGTAGATGATCACAAAAGTCAAGCCTTAGCTGCTCTTGTATCCTTAGGCTTTAATCAAAGCAAAGCCATATCAGTGCTTGCAAAATGCGACGCTAAAGAAACTTCAGAGCTTGTCAAACAAGCTTTAAAACAACTTTCTTAAGGACTTTTTATGAAATACGCAGTGATTTTTGGAGCCAATTCATACGAACATGAGATCAGCATAGTTTCAGCTGTGGTGCTTAAAAAGGTATTTAGAGCTGATATGAGCTTTGTGTATTGTGATAGCTTGGGGCATTTTTATCTTATCCCTAAGGATAAAATGAATGCAAAAACCTTTAGCAGCAAAGCTTATCTTAAAGAAAAAGAGCTTTTTTTAAAACAAGGCGGCTTTTTTGAAAAGGGCTTGTTTGGAGAAAAAAAGCTAGAATGCGAAATGTATATCAACCTCGTGCATGGTAAAGACGGAGAAGATGGAAAATTTGCTTCTTTGTTTGAATTTTTTAAGCTTGCTTACATAGGACCTCGCATAGAAGCGAGCGTGCTTTCATATAACAAAGAACTGACTAAAATTTACGCTCAAAAAGTTGGCGTAAAAACCCTGCCTTATAAGCTTTTAAAAAGCTATGATAAAGCTTCTTTAGCTCAAGACTTTGACTTTCCTTGTATCATAAAGCCAGCAAGATTAGGTTCAAGCATAGGCATAAGCGTAGTTAAGGATAAAGATGAGCTTGAGTATGCTAAAGATGTGGGCTTTGAATTTGATGAGGAATTGCTTGTAGAACCTTTTATCAAAGACATTAAGGAGTATAATTTAGCAGGGTGTATGATCAAGGATGATTTTATTTTTTCTATGATAGAAGAGCCACAAAAAAAAGAGCTTTTGGACTTTGAGCAAAAATACCTCAGCTTTTCAGGCAGCAATGAAGTCAAAGAAGCCAAGCTTGATGAGGCTTTAAAAGCTCAATTTTACGAAGCCTTTAAAAAGATATACAATCCTTTGTTTAAAGGAGCATTGATAAGGTGTGATTTTTTTGTGATTGACAATGAAATATATATCAATGAAATCAATCCAAATCCGGGTTCTTTAGCAAACTATCTTTTTGATGATTTTTCTGTGGTGCTTGAACGTCTTGCAAAAAATGTTAAAAATGAGAAAAAAATCAAAACTGACTTTGCTTTTTTGCACTCCATTAATGGCTCAAAAGGAAAATTATAGCCTTTCATACACCAAAATACGCTAAATTTTACATAAAATTTAAAGTAAAATAAGGATATAAATGATACCTTTTCATCAAGAAGAAATTTTTACCGCCACTGAAGTGGTGCGAAATTTCAGCACCATACTTGAAAAAGTCAGCAAAAACAAAAATGGAAAATTAGTCATACTCAAAAACAATAAATTTCAAGCCGTAATGCTCAGTATGGACGAATACGAACGCCTTATTAATGCAGTCAATTTACTTGAAAATATCTACAAAAACCAAAAGAATTAACAATGGCACTTTGCAATCTTAACTTTGAAAATACAGCTTATGAGATCAGCTATGAGCTTACTAATCTAAAAGCCCAAAAATCCCTACTCATACTCCACGGCTGGGGAGCAAATAAAGAGCTGATGAAACAGGCTTTTAATCCTGTTTTAAGCGAATACAAATGCTTATATTTAGACCTAGCTGGCTTTGGTAAGTCAAATAGCCCCATTAGCCTTGATACCAAGGGATATGCAAACTTAATTGAGGCTTTTTTAAAGCATTTGCATTTTACGCCAAATGCTTTGATGGGGCATTCTTTTGGGGGCAAAATTTGCGCTTTATTAAGTCTAAACCAAAACGCAGAACTTCTTATCTTGCTTTCCTCAGCTGGCATTATCTGGCAAAAAAGCTTAAAAACAAGGCTTAAAATCAAGCTTTTTAAAGCCTTAAAAGCTCTTGGCTTGGGTAAATTTTATACTCTTTTTGCAAGCAAAGACGCACAAAATTTAAACCCCTTGATGTATGAAACTTTTAAAAAAGTCGTTGATGAGGATTTTAGTGAAGTTTTTGCTCAAATTCCTTGCAAGAGTCTTATTTTTTGGGGACAAGATGATAAGGCTACACCTTTAAAAAGTGGAGAAAAAATCGCCTCGCTTATCAAAGAAAATGAATTGTATCCCCTCAAAGGCGATCATTTCTTTTTTCTAAAACATGCTGAGTTTATCGCCAAAATCATTCATAAAAACTTGGAGCAATCATGATTGATCTTTTTTTACTTAACGAAGCTGTATCGGCTTTTATTTTAAATTTATGCATTGGTTTTTATCTTATCCTTGCTTTGCAGTGGTATTCTTATAAGCTTTCACGCGTATTTTTTCACTTTGCACGCCCTTTTTGGCATATATATTTTATCATTGTGCCTTGGTTTGTGTATATACTTGTGCCGCAATTTTTTATCATTTTTACTCTTATATATTTGCTCTTTTTTGTTTTTTGGTATAAAAAACTTGATAAAAAGCTGGTTTTTACTCACAAAGTCAAGGTTTTTTTAAGCTTACTTATAAGCTTTAGTTTAATCCTTAGCTTAAGCTCTTATGTATTTGAATTTAGAGCGAATTTACTTGCTTTAGTATGTGCTTTAGTGGCTTTAAAATGTTTTGATCTGTATCAAAAACACAAATTTATAAAACAGGCTCAAAACAAGCTTGCAAAACTTAATAAACTCACCATCATCTTAATCACCGCAAGCTATGGCAAAACAAGTATGAAAAAGTTTTTATATGAACTTTTAAAAGATGATTTTTTAACGCATGCTACCCCAAGAAGTGTCAATACCTTGCTTGGCATAGTCAAAGACATCAATGAAAATTTAAACTCAAACACCCAAATTTACATAGCCGAAGCAGGAGCAAGACAAAAAAGCGATATACTAGAACTTACCCAGCTTTTAAATCCTCAAATTTGCATAGTTGGCGAGATAGGACAGGCGCATTTAGAGTATTTTAAAAGCAAGGAAAATATCCGTGCAACCAAGCTTGAAGCCTTACAATCAAAACGTCTTCAAAAAGCCTTTTTACACTCCTCAACCCTCATGCAAGAAAGTAGGACACAAATCATTTATGATACTAAGCTAAGTAGTGCAAAAGCCAGCCTTGAAGGGCTTGAGTTTAGCTTAAAACTTGATGATACAGAACAAGACTTTAAGGCAAATTTGCTTGGGGAGTTTAATGCTCAAAATCTTTGCGCTTGCATTCTTGTTGCAAAGTTCTTAGGACTAAGCCTAGAAAAGCTAAAAACCAAAGTTCAAGCCCTACAAAGCGTAGAGCACCGCTTACAAATCATCACTAAAGAGCCAAAATTTATCATTGATGATGGCTTTAATGGCAATTTTGAGGGCATGAAACAAAGCTATGAGCTTTGCAAAAGCTATAAAGGACGCAAAGTTCTAGTAACTCCGGGCATTATAGAGGTAAGCAAAGCACAAAATGAAGCCCTTGCAAGCGTGATAAATGAATGCTTTGACTTTGTCATCATCATAGGCGAAAGCAATGCCCAACTCTTAAACGCTTGCATTAAAATAGAAAAGCTAGTGCTAAAAGACAAAAACGAACTCGTGCAAAGCTTAGCTACACACACAAAAAATGGGGATTTAATCCTCTTTTCAAACGATACACCGAGCTTTATGTAAAAAATTTAAATCAAAGGAGCAAGCATGGCACTTCACTTTCAAGCCCTTAAAATCAAAGATTTTCTAAACCCCTTATATAACAGAGTAGCTATCAGCGAAACCAAGCTTAAGGATTTTAGCGAGCTTTTAAAAAACTATCAAAAAGCCCTAGAGGCCAACTCCTCGCATAATGAAGACGCCTTAGTGGCAAATGCTCTTGCTCCTTTTTTAAAAAGTCTTGGCTTTGATACGCATACTAAATTTAAGCTTGAGGGCAAAAGTGAGATTGATCTAGCCTTGCTTAAAGATGAAAGTGTAGAAGTCATCATAGAAGCTAAAAAACCAAATGATAAAGACTTTTTTAGCCCTCAAAAGCCTATATGTAAGGCTTTGTGTGAGGCGATTTTGTATTATTTTAGGCAAAGAGGGGCACTTAATTTTGCTTTGAAATTTATCATCATCACAGATTTTTACCGCTTTTATCTCTTTGAAGCAAAGGAATTTGAACGCCTTTTTTATCAAAACAGCCTTTTTAAAAAGCTTTATGCCAATTTTACCAGCCCAAACTCACTTTTTAAGGGCAATACAGATGAGTTTTATAAAGAATGTGCCAAACTTTTAGAAAGCCAAAATTTTAATCACAGCATAAGCAAGGCTCATCTTTTTGATGAAAGTGCGAATTTAAAGGGCTTGTATCTTGATATACGAGAGGATAAAGCCCTGCCTCAAGCCTTTAAAGTCTTTAATAAAGAGCTACTATACGCCGAGTTTAACCCAAATGACGCCAATGTCTTAAACGAAAAATTTTACCGAGAACTTTTATACATACTAGGACTAAGCGAAAGCAAAGAAAAAGGCAAAGCCCTCATACTACCAAGCAAAGAAAGCGAGGATAAACAAGGCACGCTATATAACGCCATATATGAAAAACTAAGCCCACAAAATCAAAGCTTTGAAAATGTGATGAAACTTATCATCTTGTGGCTTAATCGCATTTTGTTTTTAAAGCTTATAGAGTCAAATTTGGTTCGCTTTAACACAGGCTTAAATCCCCAATATATAGGCTCTGGGGGGGGGCATTTACAAATAAACAAAGTCTAAAATTCCTAAACCTAACCAAAATCAAAAGCTTTGACAGCCTCTCCATACTCTTTTTTGAAGTCCTAGCAAAAAACTACGACCAAAGACAAAACAACACCCACTCTGTAAATTTATCTTACCTACCCTACCTCAACTCCTCTTTGTTTGAAAAGCAAAATATAGAAAAAGAGCTTTTAAGCATAGAAAATTTAGATGATTACAGCAAGCTTGAGTATTACCCAAAGACGCAGATCAAAGATCAAAATGCAAAGGCAAAAAGCGGGCAAGTAGGCTTGCTTGAGTATATTTTTGAGTTTTTAGATGCCTTTGATTTTGGTAGTGATGAGGACGAGCACAAAGAACTCATCAGCTCAAGCGTGCTAGGGCTTGTCTTTGAAAAGCTTAACGGCTACAAAGAAGGCTCTTTTTACACCCCAAGCTTTATCACAGCTTATATGAGTAAGCAAAGCTTAGAAAAAGTCGTTGTGGCTAAATTTAACGAAACTTATCCAGCTTGGCAAGTCTCAAGCCTAGCAGATATCAGCGATGAGATAAGGCATACTATAAGAACTGATAGAAACAAGAAAGAAGCCTTATTTGCAGAGTATAAAAAGCTTTTACAAAGTATAAAAATTTGTGATCCAGCTGTGGGTAGTGGGCATTTTTTGGTGTCTTGTTTGAATGAGATGATTTATATCTACTATGAACTTGGCTTACTTATATATATCGATGAACTAAGCCTTATCAATGATGAGCTACTTATCAAAACCAAAAAAGGCGAGCATTTTATCTACACAAAACCAAGCAAAGCTAATGATGAAGCCCAGCTCATACAAAAAGAACTTTTTGAGCTTAAAAAAACTATCATAGAAAACAACCTCTTTGGCGTAGATATTAACCAAAACTCGTGTGAGATCACCAAGCTTCGCCTTTGGATAGAACTGCTTAAAAATAGTTATTATCTTGATTTTGAAGAAGAGTATAAAAGCGAATTTGAAAACACCCACCAGCTAGCTACCCTACCAAATATAGATATCAACATAAAATGCGGAAATTCCTTGATCTCATACTTTCAAACCGATAAAAGCCTCAGCCACTACCCAAACATAAAAGAACGCATCAAACGCTACAAACGAGCCGTTAAAGACTACAAAGATGGCTTTTACAGCGATAAAGAGGCTATCGCACAAGAAATCAAAGCCCTCAAAGAAAGCTTTAAAAATTTTTGCTTTCAAGATAAATTCGCTAAAGAAGTGAAAAATTTTGAGAAAAAATGCCAAGAGTATTCTCAAAAATACAGCGATTATCTTGCAAGAGATGATGAGAAATTGATATTTTATATCCCAAAAAGTATCTTTGTCTTTGAATTTGATGAAAACAAAGCCAAACAAGAATTTAAAGAACTACAAAACGAATATGAAAAGATTTTTAATCTCGAAGCAAACAAGCCTTTTGAATGGCGTTTTGAATTCCCAGAAATTTTAGATGATGAGGGCAATTTCACAGGCTTTGATCTTATCATCGGTAATCCGCCTTATATAAGACAAGAAGAGATTAAAGAGCTAAAGCCTATGCTGGCTGAAAATTATAAGGTATATAAAGGCACGAGTGATATTTATACTTATTTTTTCGAGCTTGGTTTTAGGGTGCTTAAAGATAAAGGAATTTTAAGCTTTATCACTTCAAATAAATACACCAGAGCAGGATACGGCGAGGCTTTGCGTGAGTTTTTGCTTAAAAATACCAGCCTTTTAGCCTACATAGACTTAAACTCGGTAAAAGTCTTTGACTCTGCTACGGTTGATACCAGCATACTAAGCTTTAGCAAAGCAAAGCCAGCTAAAGACTCTCATTTTGCCTACCTAGCGTTAAACAACGAGCTTTTAGAAAAATGTAAATTCAACATAAGCCTTTATCAAGACTACGCAAACTTAGAGCAAAAAAGTTTAAGCAAAGAAAGCTTTTCTTTTAATGATGAAAAGACAAATGCCCTAAAAGCCAAGATAGAAAAGATAGGCACACCTTTGAAAGAATGGGACATATCTATTTACAGGGGAATTTTAACAGGCTACAATGAAGCCTTTATCATAGATACAGCCAAAAAAGATGAAATTTTAGCAAATTGTAAAGACGAAGCTGAAAGACAAAGAACAAGCGAGCTGATAAAACCGATCTTAAGAGGACGAGATATAAAAAGATACAGCTACGAATGGGCTGGGTTGTGGGTGATATTTATACCTTGGCATTTTCCAAATATCAACAATCCAAAAACTATGCAAGAAAACGAGCAAGATTTGGCTAACCTCTATCCAGCACTTTACGCACACTTACTAGAACACAAAGAAAAACTATCAAAGCGCAATAAGGCAGAAACAGGAATTCGCTACGAGTGGTATTGTCTGCAACGCTGGGGAGCAAATTATTATGAGGAATTTGCTAGGGAAAAGATAGTGTGGAATAGAATTTCAACTGATACTTTATTTAGCTACGACAATAACGAAAGTCGCATCCTAGACTCTATGTTTATGATAACTAGTTGTGATAGTCTTCTTATGAAGTATTTATTAGCCATTTTTAATTCTAATACTGCTAAATATTGGATTAAAAATAACACAGCGAGCTTGGGTGATGGGATATACGCTGCAAAAATTTATATAGAAAATCTACCTATCCCAAAAATAAACCAAAAAAATAAAAATCTAGCTGATGAGTTGATAAAATTAACTGATGAAATCCTAAATTTAAAAGAAAAAGACAGAAAAGCTGATACAAAAGAACTAGAGGATAAAATTGATTTTTTGGTGTATAAATTGTATAATCTTGATGAAAATGAGATTAAAATAATACAAGGAAGAACCGATGAATAACCAAGAACTTGAAGAAAAAGCAACGCATATTAAGAATTTGCTAGAAAATGATATAAATTTTTGTATAACCATAACAGGGGAATGGGGAGTTGGAAAAACACATTTTTGGAAAAATATAGTCGAGAAAAAACTAGATGAATCTAAAATCAAAAAAGTTGTTTATATCTCTCTTTTTGGAAAAGAGCACTACAAAGAAATACTAGAAGAAATTGTTTTGAAGGTATGTGGGACACACAATGGCATAATCGATAAAGCATCAAAACTCACTAATGGCATGCTAAAACTAGCCAATATAAATGTTAATTTAGATTCCCTTTTTGGGGCATTAAAAGAAAATGATTTTAAGCAGATAATCATTTGCTTTGATGACATAGAACGCAAATCTGAAAAATTAAAAATGAATGATTTAATGGGTTTGATGGCACATTTACGCGATATAAAAGAATGTAGCGTAGTGCTGATTTTAAATGATAAAAAACTTAAATCAATATCACAGAATTCAAGAGGTAATGATGATAATGAAGAAAAAGATTTTCAAATTTATGAAAAATATAAAGAAAAATGTATAGATTATTCTATTGAGATTACGACGAATTTTGATGCTTATAAAGAGCTTATTGAAAGTGAAATAAATAATAGCAAACTTGCGAAAATAGCTCAAAATATACTTATGCAAAATAATCAACCTTCTTATACAAATAATTTAAGAATGCTAAAGCGACTATTAAACGCAATAAAAGAATTTAATGAAAAATTGAAATTATCAACAATGTATGAGGATGAAAAATATAATACTGTCATAGAAACATTTTATAAAAACTTGGTTGTAACATGCCCATATTTAAAACTATCAAACAAATATGAAAACTACAATTATGAGAACTTCAAATTTATACTAGAACAATACTGGAAAGACAATGCAATAACGCAAAATTTAATTGAAGAAATCAAAGCACAACTTAAAAATTACGAATATTATACAAATATTGAGCTTTTGGAAGATCTCTTACCTAAAAAATATTTTAAGCTCGAAAATTATAACGATAAAGATTTTGCAAAGAAAGCTCATGAATTACTTAAAAAGATATACAATTTTACAGATGGACGGTATAGTGGAATGCCTCTAAACTTATGTCAAGTTTTAAACGAATATTATGAAGACAAGGAATACTATACACAAATAGAAAAACATTACAGAAATGAAGTAATGAAGTTTTTTATCCATTCGCATATAAAACAAGCAAATCAAGACTACAAAAGCTTGGAGTCATACCGTATAATTACAAACAATGAAAACGAATTAATAGAGCAATTAGAACAAATGATAGATGGGGCTAAAAATCAAAAAGACAAACAACAAGACTCACAATATTCTCTCAAAAATAAAGCTTTAGAAATCGTAATAAAAGAGAATAAAATTGCCTATTATACTGATTTTATAAAAGATCCGGTTCTATATAGCAAAATTAATAATTTTGACATTGATGAAATTTTTAAGTGCTTTGAAATATATCCTCACCTTTATACTGCCTTTAAATGCTTTAAAGAAACTGAACAAAATAATTCAACAAAACAAAATAGCTCAAATGATAATATTCAAAAAGCATTAGAAAAATGGGGAAAAGAACAAGGATATATTAAAATCAAACAATAAGATAATGAAATATAAACCTATATACAAACTCCACAAATTAAACCAATGAGATATAAAGCTGTCATTACGAGCCTTAAGCGTTGCAATCCACAAAGCCTAAAAAATGAATTGCTCCTTGCTACACCCTCACAATGACACGATTTCAAGCTTTCTATAAATTCACAAAAAACTAAACAACTCACAAGGTTTTTTTACATCTCACTTGTCAAGCTCCGCTCTTAGTTCATTTATATCATCAAAGGCTTTGAGTTTGCCAGCTTTATAGTCTTTTAGCATTTTATTTGCTTCTTTTTTCCACTTTAAAGCCTGCTTTTCACTCGCTTGCACCCCACATTTTGCCTTTATGCTTTTAGCTATGCCTTGAAATATCGGCAAAAAAGCTTCATCTACATTTTTTATGATTAAAGTCATGGCGTATCCCTTTGTTCGTATATATTTAAAGTATAACATAAGTTTTTAAAAATTTTATTTAAGAAAAAGTATGCTTATTTGAGATAAAAAAAGTTTCTTTCAAATTTAAAAAGAAAGTATTTTATCTTACAGCTTTTTAAGATTTTATTAGCTAAGATTAAAATTTCTTTTGTTAAAATATACATTTTAATAATAATTATCTAATTTTAAGGTTTATTTTGAATTTAGGCTTTTTCTTTCATATTGCTTTTTTGCTTCCTCTGCTTTGCATTTTGGCTATTTTGAGCTTATTTATCGGGGTAAGTGATATTCATATTTTTGATATTTTGCAAGGACATAGTCTTGAAAATGAAGTCTTTTTGATCTCAAGAATTCCTAGAACCATTACCATCATTATCACAGGAATGAGCTTGAGTATTTGTGGGCTGATTATGCAGCAACTCACGCAAAATAAATTTGTCTCCCCAACCACAGCTGGGACTATGGATTGTGCTAAGCTTGGCATACTTGTGAGTATGATTTTTTTCGCTCAAAGTGCTTTTATCACTCAAGTTTTTATCGCTTCGCTTTTTGCTTTGGCAGGAAGTTTGATTTTTTTGCAAATTTTAAACAAAATCAAGCTCAAAAATCTTATCCTCGTGCCTTTAATAGGGCTTATGTTTGGAGGTGTTATCAACTCAATCACGACTTTTTTTGCCTATCAGATGAATTTGATTCAAAATATGCAAGGCTGGCTTCAGGGCGATTTTTCAAATACCATGCAAGGAAGTTATGAGCTGATCTACCTTACCCTGCCCCTACTTTTGCTGGCTTTTTTATATGCAAATAAAATCACAATCGCTGGTATGGGGAAGGACATAGCCACGAATTTAGGGCTTTCTTATCAATTTATTTTAAATTTAGGCTTAATTATAGTAAGTATTATCGTTTCTGTGATCATACTTATGGCTGGAGTTATCCCATTTTTAGGGCTTATAGTGCCAAATATCGTTTCGATTTTCAAAGGAGATGATTTAAGAGGATCAATTCTTATCGTTGGACTTTTTGGGGCAGTTTTAATGCTTGTATGTGATATTTTTTCAAGGCTTATTATCTATCCTTTTGAAGTGCCTATCAGCCTTACTTTAGGCGTGCTTGGTTCTTTTATGTTTGCATTGATTTTACTTAAAAAGAAAAATTATGCGTAAAAAGCTTTTTATTACTGCGTTCATCACCTTAGTGTGTATTTTGATTTATATTTTTAGTTTTATGGGAAAATTTCCTGAATTTGTTATCAAAGAAAGAACTATAAGTATTTTAGCTATCATTTTAGTGGCTACTTGTATCGCTATTTGCACGCTTATTTTTCAAACGATTACAAACAACAAAATCCTTACTCCAAGTATTATAGGGCTTGATTCTTTATATCTTTTAGTGCAGTCTTTTCTTGTTTTTATGCTTACAGCAACGCATGTGAGTGTTTATGATGAGAGGGTTAATTTTCTTACTTCTGTAATTTGTATGATCGCTTTTGGCATTGTTTTTTATAAGATTTTATTTAAAGAAAATCGCAGCATTTATCATATCTTGCTTTTAGGGCTTATTTTTGGAACATTTTTTTCATCTTTAAGCTCCTTTTTTGAAGTCTTAATCGATCCAGATGAATTTTTAGTCGTGCAAGGGCGTATGTTTGCTAGCTTTAATAATGTCAAAATAGAACTTTTAGCATTAAGCTATATACTTTTTATCGGTATTTTTATATATATGCTTTCGTATTTTAAATTTCTTGATATTTTAGCTTTAGGAAAAGATATATCCATAAATTTAGGGCTTGAATATGAAAACTTAGTGAAAAGATTTCTCATCATCATTGCTGTTTTAATCTCTATAAGCACGGCTTTAGTAGGACCCATTACCTTTCTTGGACTTTTGGTTACAAACTTAAGCTATGAGCTTTTTAAGACGAGCAAGCATAGCATTTTACTTGTCGCTTGCACGCTTGTAAGTATCATCGCTTTAGTTGGTGGGACTTATCTTGTTGCTAGAGTTTTTGCTTTTAATGCAACTCTTAGCGTGGTGATTAATTTTATCGGGGGAATTTATTTTATTTATCTTGTGTTAAAGGGCAATCGCTTATGATAGAACTTAGAAATATCAACAAAAAATACGATGAAAAAATCGTGCTTGAAGATATAAATTTAAGCTTTCAAAAAGGTAAAATTACCTCCTTAATCGGCTCAAATGGTGCTGGAAAAAGCACCTTGCTTGGCGTAGCAAGCAGGCTTTTAAGCCCAGATTCAGGCGAAGTTTTATTTGATGGTAAAAACCTTAAAACATATAAAAATAGCGAACTTGCGAAAAAAATTTCTATTCTTAAACAGCAAAATCATCTTAACATTCGTCTTAGAGTTAAAGAGCTTGTAAGTTTTGGACGTTTTCCTCATAGTGCAGGTAAATTGGGCGAAAAAGACAAACAAAAAATAGCTCAAGCCATCGAATTTATGGGACTTAAAGACTTAGAAGATCGCTTTTTGGACTCCTTAAGTGGAGGACAAAAACAACGCGCGTTTATCGCGATGATTATCGCTCAAGATACTGATTATATTATGCTTGATGAGCCTTTAAATAACTTGGATATGAAAAATTGCGTGCATATTATGAAAATGCTTCAAAGGCTTGTGCTTGAATTTGATAAAAGCATCATACTTGTGCTACATGATATTAATTTTGCTTCTGTGTATTCAGACACCATAATAGCAATGAAAAATGCACGGGTATTGTTTCATGGCGATACAAAAGATATCATTCAAAGTGAAATTTTAAGAGAAATTTATGATTTTGATATTAAAATACAAGAAATAAATTCAAAGAAAATTTGCGTATATTATGAATAAAATTTATCTTATTTTAAAGGAGAAATAATGAAAAAAACGCTTTTCATTACGATTTTTTCAGTTTTTGCTTTCTTTGCTTGCAGCAATGATAAAAGCACTCAACAAGACTCAAATAGCACCGAGTCAAACACTTCGATCAAAGAAAAAGCAAGAGTGCAAGTCAGTTATAAGCCTCTTGTGCTTCATGATAAAGGCTCAAGCTTTGAGATCGAGCATTCTTTAGGTAAAGCTGAAGTGATAAAAAATCCAAGCAAGGTAATCATCTTTGATCTTGGAGCTTTAGATACTTTTGATGCACTTGGTTTAAATGATCGTGTCGTAGGTGTTACGAGCAAAACTCTACCAAAATACCTTGAGCAGTTTAAGGACAAAGCAAGTGTTGGGGCTGTAAATGAAGCTGATTTTGAAAAAGTAAATGAACTTCAAGCTGATTTGATTATCATCTCGGGCAGACAAGCTAAATTTTTTGATAAACTTAATCAAATATCACCGACAATTTATGTTGGCACAAACAATGCTGACTTTTTAAATTCTTTTGAAAACAAAGTCATCACTCTAGCCACACTTTTTGACAAACAAGAAGAAGCCAAAGCTCAACTTGAAGCCATAAAAGCTGACATTGAGAGCAAAAAAGCAGAACTTGATCCTAACAAAAAAGCCCTTATCGTGCTAACAAATGCAAATCGCATTTCAGTATTTGGCGAGGGTTCAAGATTTGGCATTATCCATGATGTTTTGGGTATCAAAGCAGCTGATGAAAGCATAAAAGCTGGTACTCATGGAAATAGAGCTGATTCTGAATATATCTTAAAAATCAATCCAGATTATCTTTTTGTCGTGGATAGAAATGTCATCGTTGGCAATCAAGAACGAGCTCAAACTAGCCTTGATAATCCATTAGTGGCAAAAACAAATGCAGCAATGAATGGCAAAATCATCTATCTTGATCCGGAGTATTGGTATCTTTCAGGTGGTGGTTTAGAGTCTTTTAAAGTTATGGTTGATGAAGTTTTTAAAGCTCTTAAATAAAAACAACAAACTTTAAAGTGAATGAGATTTTCACTAAAAATTTGCCTTATTGAGTTTTTTTAATTATAATTTCAAAAACTTTTAAGGCAAAATTATGGATATAAGCACACTCAAACAGGAAGAATTTAAAAGCTCTATTTATATCAAAGCCAAACGTTTCAGTTATCTTAAAAACGGCAAAAAACATACTTGGGACTTTATAGAAGCCCTAGATAGCGTCTCTATACTCTTATATCATAAAGAAAAGCAAAGTTTTATCTTTGTAAGGCAGTTTCGTGTGCCTTTGTGGGATTATCAAGTAAGAAACAATGTCAATATAGACAAAAGCGAGCTTGGCTATAGCGTAGAGCTTTGCTCTGGACTTGTTGATAAAAACTTAAGCATAGAGGATATAGCCAAAGAAGAATGCCTTGAAGAGCTTGGCTATCTACCAAAAAGCCTTGAAAAAGTAGCTGATTTTTATGGCGGTTTTGGTTCTGGAGCAAGCAAGCAAAGCCTGTTTTTTGCCGAAGTGAGCGAAGAGGACAAGAAGGCTGAGGGCGGTGGAATTGATGATGAGGAAATTCAAAGTGTTTTTGTTAAGGTTAAAGAATTTGAAGAATTCTCAAAACACATTGTGCGCGCAGCAAGTTTTGAGTTTGCTTATCTTTGGTTTATGAAAAACAAAGCCCAAATTTATGGGCTTTAACATCAGCTTTCTTTATTTGTTTGAGTTTCTTGAGGAGCAGAAGATTCTTGCTGCGAAGGAGTTTTAGTTTGTGTATTACTTGCAATAGCAAGCATATCTTTGAATATATCAAACAAACGATTTGAAGCAGCTTCAGCGTCATTACACTTAGAAAGAATTTCTTGTTTGAGTTGCTCGCTTTCGCTTCCATCTATATTTTTTGCCAGCTCGATCGCTTCATTCATACTTTGATGCACTTTTTGGTGTGGCTCATTGATTTGTGGGAACATTGGGTTTGTTCCAAAACGTTGTTTTCCATCAGCTGCGACCCATTTGCCTAGACGACAACTTAAGTGATCTGAAAGTTTTTTACCTGAATGAGTGAAAATTTCTTTATATCCATTAAGTTTAAAGGCGACATGATCAAGCTTCACTAAAGACACAAAAGCTTCTGAAACTATACCGGTAGCATTTACATTGTTTGCATTTGCTTCTTCTTTGAGCTCATTAAATTTATCAGAAAACTGCATAATATGAGTATTTGAGTCCATAGAAACTTTTTCAACTTGTTCGCTTTGAGAAAACATTTCATTCGCATTTTGTTTGAGTAGGTTGATATTCATTTCTACTTCAGCTGTTGCTTTTTGGGTTTTTTCAGCAAGTTTTCTTACCTCATCAGCAACGACAGCAAAACCGCGCCCATGTTCGCCAGCTCTTGCTGCTTCAATAGCTGCATTTAGAGCCAAAAGATTGGTTTGATCTGAAACATCTTTGATTAAATTGATAACATTACTGATCTCATCAACGCTTCTATGTAAGGTGCCGGCTGTATCTCGGGATTTATTTGCTGATTCTATAATATCACCTAAAGAATGCGTGATAGAATTGGTGATTTCATCAAGCTCATTCATAGCTTCTAAAGAAGAGTTAGAAGAGTTTGCGATCGCTTCAGCTTTATTTACATTTGCAAGCATATCATTTTGAACAACCGTGATATTGCTTAAAACTCCGGCTAAAAGCGTGCGGAAAAGATCAGACTGCAAAGTCTTTTGAGAACTACTTTTAAGTTTTTCAATCTCAGCTTTTAAGTTTTCATTTTCGCTTCTAAGCTGTGAGATTTGTAGTTGCATTTTTTGTGTTTCTGAATTTGTATTCAATGCCACATCTAAAGTTTTTTTATTTAAGCCAAACACGATAGCTCCTTATTGATTTTTAGAATAATTAGCCAAATATTGTCCTAATTCTTCTTTTACGCGTAATTTTTCTTTTTTCATTCTTGAAATTTCAAGATCGTCAAGATGAACTCTTCCTTCTTCGGCAGCTTTGATTTGATCATCAAGTTCATTATGTTTTTCAAACAAGCTGTCAAAGCGTCCGTCCTTCCCTTTAAGCTCGGTCATCAAATCTCTATATTCATGCCACATTTTAAATACTCCTTGAATCTAAGTTAAATATAATCAAGATTATAACAAAAAAAATGCTAAACTTATATAAAATAAGCAAAAAAATTGGGTGTTTTTTTGCTTTTGAAAGAACAAATTGTGAAAATTTGATACAAAAGTGCAATTTTAATTAAAATCAAGATAAGCACACAAGATAACCTCCGCTCTTAATATAAAAGCGAAGGTAAAAAGTATATTTAAGGTATTTCTTAAGTAGAGGCTTGTGGTTAAGAGTTTTGTTTTCTTAGAGTTCTTAAAGTTGAAGCAGCAACTCTGATTTTTCTTGTAGTGCCGTCTTCTAAGGTGATACGAACGGTTCTAAGATTTGGCAAAAAGCGTCTTTTTGTTTTGTTGTTCGCATGGCTTACATTGTTTCCTACCATAGGACCTTTTCCTGTAACTTGACAAATTCTTGACATGATTTTTCCTTGTTAAATAATTTCTAAAGTGCAATTCTAGCAAATTTAAGCTTAAATTTTTCAAATATTTATATTTTTTTTATACTTTAAAAGATAAAATTCACTTTTTTGAAAGGAAAAACAAAAATGTATGTAGCACCAAGTCTTTTATCGGCTGATTTTTTGCACCTTAAAGAAGAGATAGAAAAAGTATGTGAAGCTGGGGCTGATCTTTTACATATTGATGTTATGGACGGACATTTTGTGCCAAATCTTACTTTTGGACCTTGCGTGCTTAAAAGTATCAAAGAAGCAAGCTCTGTGCCACTTGACATTCATTTGATGGTTGATAATATAGACTTTTTTGTGGATTTGTTTTTACCTTTCAAGCCTAAATTTTTAAGCTTTCATATAGAAAACCATGCCCACCCTATAAAACTTTGTCAATACTTAAGATCAAAAGGTATTGGAGCTGGCATAGTCTTAAATCCACATACAAACATTTCCACGCTTGAGCATTTGCTTGAATTTGTGGATTTAGTGCTTTTAATGAGCGTTAATCCTGGCTTTGGCGGACAAGAGTTTTTGCCCTTAGTTTATGATAAAATCAAACGCTTAAGAGAACTTGTCGATCAAAAAAACGCTAAACTTTTCATCGAAGTTGATGGAGGGGTAAATGGGCTTAATGCAAGCGAGCTTGAACTTGCTGGAGCTGATATACTCGTGGCTGGAAGCTATATCTTTTCTTCGCAAGATTATAAAAACGCTATTTCATCTTTAAAGCTTGAATTTTGAGCCAACAACAAATCGATGAGTTTGTCGCTAAACTCGCTAAACAAAACAAGCCCTACACACTCGCACTTCAAGAACTAAACAAGATCGAAGAGCTTGATTTTATCGATTTTGATTTATATATGCTTGAACTTTTGGGCTTAAGTGTGAATTTAAATGCTCAAAATGAGCTTACTTTAAAAAGCAAAAGCACTGCCTTAAAAGATCAAATTTTTTGCGTTGTGGATATAGAAAGCAACGGAAGCTTTAAACGAGGCGGACAGATCATAGAAATCGGAGCTGTTAAAATCCAAAACTACAAAGAAATAGCCCATTTTAACACGCTTATCAAAGCCTCAAATGTGCCTTTAAATATACAAGAGCTCACTGGAATTTCAAGCTCTATGCTACAAAATGCACCTTCTTTAGCTTCAGTGTTAAATGAATTTAGACTTTTTTTAAAAGATAGTATTTTTGTGGCTCATAATGTGCGTTTTGATTATGGTTTTATCTCAAGTTCTTTGCAAGAATGTGGCTTTGGCGTGCTTTTAAATCAACGCCTTTGCACCATTGATCTTGCACGAAGACTTATTCAAAGTGAGCGTTATGGGCTTGATAGCTTAAAAGAAATTTTACATATCACAAGCGTGCATCACAGAGCCTTAAGCGATGCTAAAGCTGCAGCTGAAATCCTAAAACACTGCCTTAAAAAACTCCCATTTTATATCAAAACCACTCAAGAATTACTTGATTTTAGTAAAAATACTAAGACACTTAAAGCGACTAAAGCCTAATTTGCCCTTCTCCATTGATAAGGTATTTGTAAGTGCAAAGCTCATTTACGCCCATAGGACCTCTAGCGTGTAGCTTGTTTGTTGAAATTCCAAGCTCTGCACCAAAACCAAACTCGCCTCCATCACTAAAACGCGTCGAGGCATTAACATACACGCACGCTGAGTTAATATGTCTTTGAAAAAAAGCGATATTTTGGGCGTTATTTGAAAGTATAGCTTCAGAATGAGCTGAAGAAAAAGCATTGATATGCTCGCAAGCTTCTTGAACACTATCAACTAGCTTTACACTGAGTTCAAAATCAAGCCACTCGCTCGCAAAAGCCTTTTCATCAGCGATTTGAAATTCAAGCTTTGAATGCTTAAAAAACTCAAGAGCATTTTCGTGTGCGTGAATTTTTACCTTAAATCGCTCAAGTTCTGGCACAAGCAAACCAAAAAGCTCTTTGGCTATATTTTTATGCACTAACAAGCTTTCTAAAGCATTGCAAACACTTACTCTTTGGCATTTTGCATTGATGATAATCTCGCATGCTTTTTTTAAATTTGCACCCTCATCGACAAAGATATGGCACAAGCCTTTATCGTGTTTGATAAGCGGAATTTTCGTATTTGCAGCAATTTGCGCGATCATAGCCGAACTTCCACGAGGCACGATCACATCGATAATATCATCAAATTCAAGTAAACTTTGAAACTCAGCCCTATCAACAAGCATTAAAAAGCATTCATGCAAATCAAAGCCTTTAAGCACCTCATTTATAATGCTAAAAAACGCTTCATTGCTGTATCTTGCTTCACTTCCGCCTTTTAAAACTCCAGCATTAGAACTTTTCAAAAGCAAAGCCAAAATTTCCGCACTAATCGCTGGACGCGCCTCATAAATCACCCCCACGACACCTAAAGGAATGCTCACTTTTTCTATCTTTAAACCAGCATAATTTACCCAGCCCTCAAGCACCCTACCAACAGGATCAGGCAAAAAAGCGATCGTTTCTAAGCCTTTGCAAAGCGCTTCAAGTCTTTTTTCATCAAGTTTTAAGCGATCTTTAAAAGCTTCATTTTTGTTAAAATTTGCCAAATCTTTTTCGTTTGCTCTTAAAATCAAATGTGTTTTTTCACGCAAAGCTTGAGCAAGAGCGAGTATGATTTTTTCTTTTTGGCTTGGATTAAGTTCGAGTAATTTTTGTGTATTTTTCTTAAGTTTTTCAAGGCTTTGACGCATTTTTAATCCTTTGTTTATAAAAAATTTGATACATTATACAAAAATTTTATCAAGAAAGGTATTTTGAGTATGAAAAAAGTTGATCTTATCGTTATAGGTGCTGGTCCAGCTGGCATTGGAGCAGCCGTAGAAGCAAAGCTTAAGGGTAAAGAAGTTGTTTTGCTTGAAAAAGCTGATGCTATATGCCAAACCTTTGTGAAATTTTATAAAGATGGCAAAAGAGTTGATAAAGAGTATAAAGGGCATGATAGCACAAACCGCGGACATATCCCTTTTGAAGACGGCACCAAAGAAAGCTCGCTTGCAACCTTTGAAGAAGCCTTAAAAGCAAACAATATAGAACTTGAGCTTAACAGCGAAGTTGAAAGTGTGAAAAAAAGCGGAGAAAATTTCATCATCACTACACCAAAACAGAGCTATGAATGCAAAAATATCATCGTCGCTATAGGCAGAATGGGCAAACCAAACAAACCAGACTATAAAATCCCAGCCACTTTAAATAAAGTCGTCAATTTCAACGCAAACAGCGTGCAAGAGGGCGAAAAAATCATTATCATAGGCGGTGGAAACTCAGCGGCTGAATATGCTGTTGATCTTGCAAGCAAACACAAAGTTACGCTTTGTTATAGAAGAGATAAATTCACAAGGCTTAATGATATCAATCTAAACGATGTAGAAACGGCTGCTAAAGAAGGTAAAATCACACTTAAGCTCGGCGTTGATATTAGCGAAGTCCAAGATGAAAATGGTAAGGTAAAAATGCTCTTCAATGACGGCAGTAGCGAAGTATATGATAGAGCCATTTATGCGATCGGTGGTTCTACGCCGGTGGATTTTTTACAAAAATGTGGCATAGAAGTTGATGACAAAGGCGTGCCTGTATTTGACGCACATAAACAAAGCAATGTTAAAGGCATATTTGTAGCTGGCGATATCGCTACAAAAAATGGCGCAAGCATAGTTGTGGGGCTAAATGATGGCGTTATCATTAATGATTATCTAGCATAAAACTTCAATTTCAAGCTTTTAGGCTTGAAATTCCTTCTTTTTTTTAAGCAAAAATAAAACTTATCTTTATCATGTATTTTTTTAGAGTGGTAATTAAGCATTTATCTTTCTTTACAGCTTGCTTTCTCGCGCCTCTTTAGAGTCTGCCCTACTTTATCTCTTTTTTATTTAAAGCCACCCTCTAAAATTTTCTCATTGCAAATAAAAAAAATAATATAAATTCGATTAACATATAAAAAACTTGATTTTTCTTTAAATCAAATGGAGCCAAGAACCAAAAGTTCGCTAATGCTTACTTTTGGTTAAAGGTTTAGAAGTTTATTCTTCTTCTTTGAGGCGAATTTTTTCTTCTTGATATAGCCCTGTGCCTACTGGGATCATTCTTCCTAAGATAACATTTTCTTTTAAGTCTTCTAAGAAGTCAAATTTACCAGCTATGCTTGCTTCTGTAAGCACTTTTGTTGTTTCTTGGAAAGATGCTGCTGAGATCACACTATCAGAACCAATAGCTGCCCTAGTCACCCCAAGCAATACCGGTTCAGCGATAGCTGGCTCGCCACCCATAGCCACTATGCGTTCATTTTCTTCTCTAAATTTACGACGCGAAACAAAATCACCGATGATAAATTTAGTATTGCCACTATCAACAACCTTAACTTGCCTGAGCATTTGAGAAACGATCACTTCGATATGCTTATCAGAGATCACAACCCCTTGTCCGCGATAGACTTGTTGAATTTCGCTTATCAAATAATGGTGCAAGGCTTTTTCGCCTAAAATTTTAAGCACATCATGACTTGAGATAACCCCATCAGTAAGCTTTTCACCAGCATGGATAAACTCGCCATTTCGCACTTGAATATGCTTTGAATTGTTGATAAGATATTCACTTGTGCTTCCATCCTCTGCTTCGATGATGATCCTTTCTTTTGAGCGCAAAGGCTTATCAAATCTGACTACACCATCAATCTCTGCTATAATAGCTGCGTTTTTAGGCTTTCTTGCTTCAAAAAGCTCACTCACTCGAGGCAAACCTCCGGTAATATCTTTTGATTTGGCTGCTGCTTTTGGAGTTTTAGCCAAAATATCAGCCAAGGCAACCTTATCTTTATCACTAACCAAGATAACACTTTTTGGCTCGAGCGGATAGCGGATACTTTTGCTTCCTTTTGTAATGATAAGGGTTGGACGAACGCCACTTGGAAGATATTCGTTAATCACTAAGGAACTTTTACCAGTAGCTTCATCGATTTGCTCATCTGCACTATAACCTAGCTCAATATCTTCAAAGCTTATCGTGCCATCAAGCTCAGCGATAAGAGTGTTATTATAAGCGTCCCATTCAGCGATGATCGTTTTTTCTTGCTTTGAAGCAGTGGCGATTAAGGTATTAGCATCATCAATCACTGCACTATCATCAAATTCAATCACACTTTCTCTTGGTATATAATGACGTTTTGCTTCTCTATCATTTTCATCAGCTATCACCACAAAAAAGCCTTTTTCTTTGACTATATAGCCTTTTTTGATATTTTTTACTCTATCAAGTCCATCGCCTTTAAGCAAATAGTATTTAAGCGTGCCTTTAGCTCCAGCCTTGATATTTTGCACCACAGGATCGCCATCATTAACAAGAATTTCACTTGCGTAAGGGATACGATTTGGCACATTCCAGCCCTCTTTAATCACCTCAACTATACTTTCATCTTGAGCAACTTCAGCTCCGTTTTGATATGGCAAATAAAGCTTTCCACCTATATTGCCACTTACACCGGCAAGCTCGTTTGGTTTGGCTAAGTCGTATTTTCTAAGTATGTATTTAGCTTCTTGTTTTTTATCTTTTACGCTGATAACTACATCTTCATGTATAGTTTCTATGTGAATAACGCCCTTAAATGGAGCTTTTATCTTAGGCTCAACAAGCAAAATTCCAGCATTTCGGCGGTTTGCAACTATGCTTTTGCCTTCTTTGTTGGTGTAGGTGTTGATATTATAAAATCTTATAAAACCTTCTTTTTGAGCTACAACTTGTCTATCTTGTAAGTCCGTACTTGCTGTTCCACCGCTGTGGAAGGTTCTTAGAGTAAGCTGGGTTCCTGGCTCGCCTATACTTTGAGCTGAGATTATGCCTACTGCTTCGCCCGGCTTAACAAGCTTTCCTTCGCCAAGGTTAATACCATAGCATTTTGCACAAATTCCTTTTTTTGCTTTGCAAGTGATAGGCGTGCGGATATTAACGCTTTTAATCCCACTTTCACTCAGAATTTTAGCCTTTTCTTCATCCATCAAAGCACCTTCAGCAAATAAAGTTTCATTGGTAATAGGATCGATAATATCTTCGGCTAAAACGCGTCCTAAAATTCGCTCTTCTAGGCTTTCAACCAAGCTACCATCAGCGGTGATTTCATTAATCTCAACACCCTCATGAGTGCCACAATCTTCCATAGTAATCTTCACATTTTGAGCCACATCAATGAGCTTTCTTGTCAAATAACCAGCATTTGCTGTTTTAAGCGCAGTATCTGCTAGCCCTTTTCTTGCACCATGTGTTGAAATAAAGTATTCTAAAACATTAAGCCCTTCGCGGAAATTTGAAATAATAGGCGTTTCAATGATAGAACCATCAGGTTTTGCCATAAGCCCACGCATAGCAGCAAGCTGAGAAATTTGAGCCGCACTACCTCTTGCCCCACTATCTGCCATCATGTAGATTGAGTTAAAGCCATCTTTATCTTTTTGCACAAGCTTCATCATCTCTTTTGAAAGAGCGTTATTTGTGCTTTTCCAAATATCAATGATTTTATTGTATCTTTCTCCAGCTGTAATAAGCCCTTGATTAAATGAGTTTTGTATGGTTCGCACTTGTTTTTTAGCATTATCAATCTCTTTTTGTTTATCTTCAGGCACGATAATATCAGCGATTGATATAGAAATTCCAGCCTTAGTTGCATACTCAAAACCAAGATTTTTAAGTCTATCCAAAAAGCTTGCTGTAAAGCCTAAACCTCCTTTTTTATAAACAAAATCAACAAGAGCGGCTATATCTTTTTTCTTTAAAATTTTATTCCACATATATTCAGGCACAAAATCTGGCAAAATAGACTTAATGATAAGCCTACCAGCTGTAGTTGTGATCTTGCGTCCCCCATCAAGGGTTTGTATGCTTGCGTGTATATCAAGGCAATTTGATTCTAAAGCCATCATCACTTCATCAATGCCAGTGCAAATTTTATGCGCTCCTTTAGCATCATTTTTCTCTAAAGAAAGATAATAAATGCCCAAAACCATATCTTGACTTGGCACGGTAACTGATTTACCGCTTGCTGGAAGTAAGATATTCATTGATGAAAGCATTAAAACCTTACATTCTGCGATTGCATCTTGAGATAAAGGCACATGAACAGCCATTTGATCGCCATCAAAGTCAGCATTAAAGGCTGAGCACACCAAAGGGTGCAATTGTATAGCCTTACCCTCAACCAAAACAGGGTGAAAAGCTTGTATAGAAAGCTTATGAAGGGTTGGAGCACGGTTAAGTAAAACAGGGTGTCCTTGCACCACTTCTTCAAGGCATTCCCACACTTCATTGGTTTTGTTTTCTATCATTTTTTTAGCTTGTTTTACTGTTGTGGCATAGCCTTTTTCCTCAAGTTTTGCTAGCAAATGAGGCTTAAAGAGCTCTAAAGCCATTTTCTTAGGCAAGCCACATTGATCCATTCTTAGTTTTGGACCAACAACGATAACACTTCTGCCTGAAAAATCCACACGTTTTCCAAGCAAGTTTTGGCGGAAACGTCCTTGCTTACCCTTGATGATTTCACTTAGCGATTTTAAAGGACGTTTATTTGCTCCTTTTACAGCATTGGCTCTTCTGCCATTATCAAATAGTGCATCAACAGCTTCTTGAAGCATTCTTTTTTCATTTCTAATGATAATCTCAGGTGCATCAAGCTCAAGCAAACGTTTTAAACGCGTATTGCGATTAATCACACGACGATATAAATCATTCACATCAGAAACAGCAAATTTTCCACCATCTAAAGCTACCAAAGGACGTAAATCAGGCGGTAAAACTGGTAAATTTGTAATCATCATCCACTCAGGGCGATTTGGCACGGCTTCTTCATCGCTAGTATTGGCATTAAGATTTGAATTTAAGAAATTTTCAACTACTTTTAAACGCTTAACTATGCTTTTTTTCTTTGCTTCACTATTAGTCGTTGCCATGTCTTCTTTAAGCGTATTTAAAAGCTCAACAAGGTCTAAATTCGCAAGCAAATCTCGTATCACCTCGCCACCCATTCTTGCTTTAAAACCGCTATTTTCATAACGTTGCATAAGCTTTTGGTATTGCTCTTCATTTAAAACATCGCAAAACTCAACTTTTTTATTGCTTTCATTATCATAAAAAGCATCGCCCGCATTTTCTACTATATAAGCTTCATAGTAAAGCACACGTTCTAAATCTTTCATCTTAACGCCCAAAAGTGTGCCTATACGACTTGGCAAGGAATTGACATACCAAATATGTGCTACAGGAGTAACAAGCTCAATATGTCCCATTCTTGAACGTCTTACCTTTGAGCTGGCTACTTCAACCCCACATTTTTCGCATTTTACACCCTTAAAACGCATTTTTTTATACTTACCGCATAAGCATTCATAATCCCTTATAGGTCCAAAAATCTTAGCGCAAAAAAGCCCATCTCTTTCAGGCTTTAAGGTGCGGTAATTAATGGTTTCTGGCTTCTTAACTTCCCCATAGCTCCAAGATTTGATCTTTTCTGGGCTTGCAAGACGAAGTTGAAAAGCTTCAAAATCCCTTGGGCGGTTTTCTTCTTTAATCTCAATTATCTTAAATTTACTCATTTTCATCGTCCTTATCAAAAATTTCAACATCTAAAGCTAAGGATTTTAGCTCATTTGTTAAAACAAAAAAGGTTTCTGGAATTCCAGTTGCTGGGACATTTTCACCTTTTGTAAGGGCTTTGTATGCACTAAATCTACCCTCAACATCATCTGATTTGATAGTAAGCATTTCCCTTAAAGTATGAGCAGCCCCATACGCTTCTAAAGCCCAAACTTCCATTTCCCCAAATCTTTGCCCACCAAAAAGAGCCTTACCGCCCACAGGTTGCTGGGTAACTAAGCTATAAGGTCCAGTACTTCTAGCATGCACTTTTTCATCAACAAGGTGATGGAGTTTAAGCATATACATACAACCAACATGCACTCTTTCAGCTATCTTTTCGCCAGTGCGTCCATCATAAAGCTCACTTTTTCCGTCCATTGCTACCTTAGCAAGCTCAAAAAGCTTTGCAAACTCGTCCATAGTCGTGCCCTCAAACACAGGAGCAGCAAATTTTACGCCCTTAGCCCAATCCCTTGCATAAGCGATCAAACTCTCATCATCAAGCTTTTCTAAAAATTCTTTTTCCTTAGCAAGTCTAGGGATAGAACAAATTTCAAGCATTTTTGTTCTAAGTTGTTTCACAAAATCTTTTTGTTTTTTATCAAAAATTTCTTGAATTTGATGTCCTAAAGAAAGTCCAACTACACCTAAATGGCTTTCTAGAATTTGTCCTATATTCATACGACTTGGAACGCCCAGTGGATTTAAGGCTATATCAACGCTTTTGCCATTTGGTAGATAAGGCATATCAACTTCTGGGACTATGTTTGAGACTATGCCTTTATTGCCGTGACGTCCTGCCATTTTATCCCCAACCTTAAGCTTTCTTTTTGTCGCTATGTAAATTTTAACAAGCTTAACAACCCCACTTGGTAAAATATCATCTTTTTCTAAAATTTCAAGCTTTTCATCATGTTCGGCTTTTAGCTTTTTCTTTTCATTTTGGAAGTGGTTTTTTAAGTCCTCATACTGCTTTTGTATGGTTTTAGGATAAGCTTTAACTAAAGAATTTAAAATAAAACGATTAATTTTTTTAAGTTCTTTAATATCTATTTTATCGCCTTTTTTATAGTTCTTATCCCCTACTTTTTGATCACTTGATAGTGGAGTTTTAGCAAGCAAGGCACACACTCTTAAAATTTCTTCCCTATCCATCATTAAAAGTCTGTCGTGGTGCTCTTTTTCAAGATTAATCTTTTCCTCATCATACGCTTGAATTGTCCTTGCATCCTTATCATAGCCTTTTTTGGTGAAAATTTTTACATCTACAACCACGCCTTCTAAAGAAGCAGTAGCGTATAAGGATTTATTGACTACATGTCCAGCTTTTTCGCCAAAAATAGCCCTTAAAAGCCTTTCTTCAGGAGTTGGTTTAACCTCACCTTTTGGAGAGACTTTACCTACTAGTATCATGCCCGGTTTTATATGAGTGCCAATGCGTGCTATACCACTTTCATCAAGATGAGCTACATCGTCTTCTTTGACATTTGGTATATCTTTTGTGATCTCTTCAATGCCATCTTTTAACTCTCTTGCTTCAATCTCTTTTTCATAAATATGCACGCTTGTGAAAGTATCTTCTCGTATCATTCTTTCGCTTACCACGATCGCATCTTCGTAGTTGTAGCCATTCCAAGGCATAAAGGCTATAAGAGCATTTTTACCGATAGCTAGCTCGCCCTCGTCCATACTTGCCCCATCAGCGATGATTTGTCCAACTTCAATCACATCGCCTTTTTTAACTATAGGGTGTTGATTGTAAGTGGTATTTTGATTAGTGCGGAGATTCTTTTCCATAGAATAATGATCGATAAATGGACCTTTTTCATCTTCACCTAAAATAAATATGCTTTTATTATCTACTTTTTCAACTACGCCAGCTCTTTTAGCCTTTACTGCCATCCATGCATCACGAGCGATAGTGCGCTCCATACCAGTACCAACAATAGGAGCAGTGCAAGTTAAAAGCGGCACAGCTTGTCTTTGCATGTTTGAACCCATTAAGGCTCTGTTTGCATCATCATGCTCTAAGAAAGGGATTAAAGAAGCTGTAACACCTACTATCATACCAGAACAAAGATCAATCAGCTCGATCTCATCTTTTTTGGCAAGGATATTTTCGCCATCTTTTCGTGCCTCTACAAAATCTTCTACTATATTGCCTTTTGCGTCAAGCTTAGTTGAAGCTGCAGCTATAGCAATACCTTCTTCTTGAGTAGCGGTAAGATATACGATCTCATCGCTTACCTTGCCATTAACGACTTTTTTATAAGGAGCTTCAACAAAGCCAAGATCATTGACTTTTGCATAAGTGGCTAAAGTGTTGATAAGTCCTATATTTTGTCCTTCTGGAGTTTCAACCGGACAAATGCGTCCATAATGCGTAGGATGCACATCGCGCACTTCAAAACCAGCTCTTTCTTTCACAAGTCCGCCTTCACCAAGTGCTGATAAACGACGTTTGTGCGTTACTTCGCTAAGCGGGTTGGTTTGATCCATAAACTGAGAAAGCTGTCCGCCAGTGAAAAATTCAATGATAGTCGTAGTAATCATCTTTGGATTGATCAAATCATAAGGCATAACCTTATCTAAATCCGTGCTTAAAGAAGTGAATTTATCACGAATCGCTTTTTGCATTTTAGCCAAGCCCAAATGAAGCTCATTTGCTAAAAGTTCTCCTATAGAGCGGATACGGCGGTTTCCTAAGTGATCTCTATCGTCTATATGTCCTTTGCCATTTTTAACCTTGATCAAGTATTTTGCGGTTTTAACGATATCTTCGTTAGTAAGTATGGTTACATATTCACTAACCTTAAGCCCAAGCTTATGATTCATCTTCATACGTCCTACTTTGGTAAGATCGTATCTTTCAGGATTAAAAAATAAATCATTCACATACGCTTTTGCAGCGTCTTTTACCACCGGTTCGCCCGGACGCATAACCTTATAAATTCGAATAGCCGCAAGATCGTTTTCATCGTCTAAGCCTTCACTTTGTTTGAGTGTTTTTAGGGTTTCATTATCTTGGATAAAAGAATTTATAATCGCTGCATCAACTTCAGCCGCAAGGTCATTTGCTATATCAAAACTTTTAAAACTTTCTTTGATCTTAGCTAGCTTGCTTTCATCAAGTTGCACTAAAGAATCATACAGCATTTCACCACTTTTTGCGTCAAGCAAAGGCTTGGCAAGGTATCTGTTTGTGAGAATTTCGATTGGGTATTCAATGAATTTTAAGCCCTCTTTAATAAGTTGTTCGCCTTTTTTCTTAGTAAGCCTTTTTCCAGCTTGAAGTATAAGTTTACCTTTTTCATCTTTGATATCGTATTCTACACGTTCTAAAAAGTCATTTGGATTAAACTCAACAAGGAATTTATCTTTTTTGATATGAATGGTTTGCACCGGATAAAAAAGTTTGATAATATCTTGTTTTTTATAGCCAAGTGCCCTAAAAAGCATGGTAATAGGCACTTTTCGGCGTTTGTTGATCCTCACATACAATACATCTTTAGCGTCGTATTCAAAATACAACCAAGAACCACGATCTGGTATAATTTGAGCCGTATAAACAAGCTTGTTTGCTATAGTTGCACTTTCTTCTTCTTTAAAGATCACGCCTGGACTTCTGTGAAGTTGATTAACCACAACTCTTTCAACGCCGTTGATGATGAAAGAAGTTCTATCTGTCATTAAAGGAATTTCTCTTATAAAAATTTCTTGTTCTTTTATATCTTTAATGCCGACTTTTTCTCCACTTTTTTCATCTTTTTCGTGCAGAGTAAGGCGGATTTTCATTTTTAAATTGACAGCATAAGTAAGTCCTCTTTCCATGCACTCTCGAATAGTGTATTTTGGTTTGCCAATTTCACTGCTAACATATTCTAAGCTTAAGCGATTTTGTGGATCATGGATAGGGAAGATGGATTTAAAAACTTTTTCTATACCACTTTCGGTATTTTGTTTGTTTAAATTTAAAAAGTCATCAAAACTTTTTTGTTGTAATTGTAAAAGATTTGGTATTTCTATATCTTGGGAATTATTGGAAAAATCGATCCTAAGACGATTTTTAGATTGGCTTCTTGGCATAATAAACCTCGTTTTATTTTTTAAAGAACTTTAAAATAAAGAGCAAAACTCTTTAAACGCACAAAAGTCAAAAGGCTTGTGCAAACCTTTTGACTTGAATTAAAATAAAAAGCTTTGATAAAACTTACTTAAGCTCTACCTTAGCACCTGCTTCTTCAAGTTGTTTTTTAGCTGCTTCAGCATCAGCCTTAGCCACGCCTTCTTTAAGCACTGAAGGA
This sequence comes from Campylobacter sp. MIT 12-8780, assembly GCF_006864535.1. Taxonomy (NCBI): domain Bacteria; kingdom Pseudomonadati; phylum Campylobacterota; class Epsilonproteobacteria; order Campylobacterales; family Campylobacteraceae; genus Campylobacter; species Campylobacter sp. MIT 12-8780. Next base: position 76,839 of record NZ_QHLL01000005.1, on the reverse strand, counting down.
GTTTGCTCAACTGCATCTTTTGCTTCTTTTAAGCCCAAGCCAGTAATCGCACGAACAACCTTAATCACTTCGATTTTCTTTGCACCGCTTTCAACTAAAACGATGTTAAACTCTGTTTTTTCTTCAGCTGCACCGCCGCCAGCAGCTGCACCGCCGCCAGCACCAGCTACAACAACTGGAGCTGCTGAAACACCAAATTTTTCTTCAAATTCTTTTACAAGCTCTGAAAGCTCAAGAACACTTAAATTTGAAATATATTCTAAAACATCTTCTTTAGAAATTGCCATTTTTATCTCCTTTTTTTATTCTGATTCTTTTTTGGTTTTTAAGGCATTAAGCCCTATAACAAAATTTTGTAATGGGGCATTCCATACTTGCAAAAGCATAGCAAGCAATTCGTTGCGTGAAGGCATTTTTGCTAAAGCTTTTACCTTAGCCACATCAGCCACACTTCCCTCAATGAACGCCATTTTGATCTTAAACTGCTCATGATCATCTTCAAATTTAGATGCTACCTTAGAAACACTAAGTTGATCTTCACCCCAAAGATAGATATTTGTATCTTTAAGTTCAAGTCCGCTTTTACCAGCATTTTCTAGGGCTAAATGAGCAAGTGTATTTTTAATGATTTGAACTCTGACATTATTTTCTCTTGCGTTTTGTCTTAAAACTTCAAGTTTCTTTGTGCTTAAGCCCCTATAATCACATACTACTATGGCTTCACTTTTTTTGAAATCTTCTTGCAAAGAAGCAACGATCTCGATCTTTTCGCTCTTGGTCATACTTCTCCTTTCCGACCGGTGATTTCAAGCAGAGCGTTTAAAAACTAAACAATTAAGCTTAAAAAGCCTCGGCTATCTCCAATCTAAAATAAAAATCTTAAAATTTAAACTTAAATTCTAAAATTTTTATTTTAAGCCTAAGCCTCAAAAAGAGGCTTATTTCATATCTAAAAGTTCTTGAGTTTCAAGGCTTACAGATGGGCTCATTGTCAAAGAAAGAGCAGCTGTTTTGATATATCTTCCTTTAGCTGCAGCTGGTTTGTGTTTGTTTATGGCTTTGATAAAAGTGCTGATATTGTCATTTAATTGCTCTTTTGAAAAGCTTACCTTGCCAAGTCCAGCATGGATATTGCCTTGTTTATCAACGCGGAAATTGACTTGTCCGCTTTTAGCATTATTTACGGCTTGAGCTACATCCATAGTCACAGTTCCTGTTTTAGGATTTGGCATAAGTCCTTTTGGTCCTAAAATTCTACCAACCTTACCCACAAGTCCCATTAAATTTGGAGTGGCGATTAAGACATCAAAATTGATATTGCCTTTTTGAATTTCTTCAACCAATTCATCGCTTCCAACTATATCAGCGCCAGCATTTTTAGCCTCATCAGCCTTTGTATCTTTTGCAATAACTGCTACTCTTACTTTTTTACCTGTACCAGCTGGTAAAACAACTGAACCTCTTACCATTTGATCAGCATGTCTTGGATCAACATTAAGCTTTAAGGCTATTTCAACAGTTTCATCAAATTTAGCTGAAGCTAGAGTTTTAACCGTATCAATAGCTTCTGCTAAAGCATATTCTTTAGAAGAATCAACTTTGTTTGCAAGTTCTTTTAATCTTTTACTTATTTTAGACATTTATTTTCTCCGCATTTTTAAAGTGCTTCCACTTTTTAAGCCAAGTGGTAAGGCTTAATCGACAATCTCAACACCCATAGATCTAGCTGATCCAGCGATAATTTTCGCCGCTTGATCCTTATCTTTGGTGTTTAAATCAGCAAGTTTTTTCTCAACGATTTCTAAAACTTGTTTTTGAGTAAGTTTGCCAACTTTATTTTTAAGCGGATTATCCGCACCTTTGCTAATACCAGCTGCTTTTTTAATCAAATCAGTAGCAGGAGGTTGTTTTGTGATGAAAGTAAAACTCTTATCTGCATAAACAGTGATAACAACAGGGATATTAAAGCCTGCCATATCTTTTGTTCTTTCATTAAAAGCTTTACAAAACTCCATGATATTCACGCCTTGTTGTCCAAGAGCTGGACCAACTGGCGGAGATGGATTTGCCTTAGTGGCTGCAATTTGTAATTTTATCTCGCCAACAACTTTCTTTGCCATATAAAAACTCCTTATATAATTTTTTCAACTTGAGAATAGAGAATTTCAACCGGTGTTGAACGCCCAAAAATCGAAACATTAAGCTTAAGCAAACCTCGAACCATATCGTATTCTTCAACCATACCAGTAAAGTTTGCAAAAGGACCTTCGATGATTCGCACATTTTCACCCTCATCGAAAGAAATTTTTGGTTTTGGTGCAGCTTTATTTTGTACCTTTTCTAAGATGAGCTTGATATCTTTTTCACTCAAAGGTGTAGGCTTTTTTGCTTCGCCTATAAAACGCCCTACTTTTGGTAAAGACTGAATTTTATGCCAAAGCTCAGTGTTAAGATCAAGTAAAGCAAAAACATAGCCTGAATACAAGCTTCTTTCGCTAATCTTTTCTTTACCATTTTTAAACTCAATCACATCTTCAGTTGGCACAACAATTTCTTTTAATCTTTCGCCTATTCCATTATCGCGGATTAAATTTTCTATGGCTCTTTTTACCGCCATTTCACTTCCCGCATAGGTTTGTATCGCATACCATTTATATTTTTCTTCGCTCATCGTTTTCCTTTTTTAAGAAACAAACAAAGAAACTATGGAAGACATAATCCAATCCACCAAAGCTAAAAACAATGAAATTACCGTTACTACAACAAAAACCGTAATATAAGCATTTCTTACTTGTTCTTTAAGTGGAAAAATGACTTTTGATAACTCGGCTTTTGAGAGTTTAAAATAACTTATTAAATTCTTCATAATCTACAACCTTCGAAAATGGCAGGGCAAGAGGGATTCGAACCCCCAACCATCGGATTTGGAATCCGGCGCTCTACCGTTGGAGCTATTGCCCTTTAACTTTTTAATTTAACTTCTTTATGAATAGTGTGTTTTCTTAATCTTGGGCAATATTTTTTAAGTTCTAGCTTTTCAGTTGTATTTTTGCTATTTTTATAAGTGCTGTAATTAATATCGCCTGTTTCTTCGCATTTTAAGCCAACTTTTATTCTCATACTTTAATCCTTAAATGAAACTCAAGCTCCAAAAGAAAGGAGCTTGATTGAATTTTTATTTGATGATTTTAGAAACCACGCCTGAACCAACAGTGTGTCCGCCTTCACGGATCGCAAAGCGAGTTCCTTCTTCAAGTGCAACTGGAGCAATAAGGCTCACTGTGATACGCACATTTTCACCTGGCATAACCATTTCAGTGCCTTCAGCAAGTTTAATTGAACCTGTAACATCAGTTGTTCTTACATAAAATTGTGGGCGGTAATTGTTAAAGAATGGAGTATGACGACCACCTTCATCTTTGTTTAGGATATACACTTCAGCCTCAAATTCAGTGTGTGGAGTGATTGATTTTGGTTTAGCAAGAACCATACCACGAAGAACATCTTCTTTTTTAGTTCCTCTTAAAAGCACACCAACATTATCGCCTGCCTCGCCTTGATCCATTTCTTTTCTAAACATTTCAACGCCAGTTACTGTTGTAGTTTGAGTATCGCGAATTCCTACGATTTCTATAGTATCGCCTACTTTTACTACACCTTTTTCAATCCTACCTGTAACAACAGTTCCACGACCTGAGATAGAGAAAACATCTTCAATTGGCATTAAGAAGTCTTTATCAGTATCACGAGTTGGAGTTGGGATATATTCATCAACAGCGTCCATCAAAGCGATAACTTTTTGTGACCATTCTCCATCTTGTCCAGCTTTAGCTTCTTCAAGTGCTTTTAAAGCAGAACCTGAAATGATAGGAGTATCATCACCTGGGAAATCATAAGAGCTTAAAAGCTCACGAATTTCCATTTCAACGAGCTCTAAAAGTTCAGCATCATCAACCATATCAGCCTTATTCATAAATACAACGATATAAGGCACGCCTACTTGACGAGAAAGCAAGATATGCTCTCTAGTTTGAGGCATAGGACCATCAGCTGCTGAAACAACAAGGATAGCTCCGTCCATTTGAGCTGCACCTGTAATCATGTTTTTAACATAATCGGCGTGTCCTGGGCAGTCTACGTGTGCATAGTGACGTTTTTCTGTTTCATACTCAATGTGAGAAGTAGCAATAGTGATACCTCTTTCTTTTTCTTCTGGAGCATTATCGATATTGTCATAATCTTTAAGCTCAGCCAAACCCTTTCTTGATAAAACAGCAGAAATAGCTGCTGTCAAGGTTGTTTTACCATGATCGACGTGACCGATGGTTCCTATATTGACATGTGGCTTGTTACGAGAAAATTTTTCCTTAGCCATAAGAAATCCTTTCGTTTTGTGATAAATAAAATGCAAAAACAAGTCTATAAAATATAATTTTTTAGAAAACAATGGAGCTCATAGCGGGAATTGAACCCGCGACCTCTCCCTTACCAAGGGAGTGCTCTACCTCTGAGCCATACGAGCGCTCAGAAAAATTATATACTACAGACAACAAAATAAATTTAAGAAGGACTGCGAGAAAAAAATACAGCTCCCAGTTTATCCTAAATTTAGTGGAGCGGGAAACGGGGCTCGAACCCGCGACCCTCAGCTTGGAAGGCTGATGCTCTAGCCAACTGAGCTACTCCCGCAAAGCAATGGTGGTGAGTCGTGGATTCGAACCACGGAAGGCGAAAGCCAGCAGATTTACAGTCTGCCCTCGTTGGCCACTTGAGTAACTCACCTTAGAATTTGCCTCTCATTTCTGGTCAAACACTGCTAAAAAACAATGGAGCTGGTTAAGGGACTTGAACCCCCGACCTGCTGCTTACAAGGCAGCTGCTCTACCAACTGAGCTAAACCAGCGAAAAATAAACTGAAATTATAGACTAAAATTTCTTTTTTGTCAAGACTAATTAGGCTATAATAATCTAAAAATTTTTTTAAGGCTACAACAAATGAAAATACTTTTTTCTCCAAGCGAAAGTAAGAGCGAGCTAGCCTATCTTGCACCTATAAACAAAAGCTCGTTTATCTTTGCAGAACTTTTTGATAAAAGACTTGAAGTTATCAAACTTTACAATGACTTCGTTAAATATGCGTCAATAAATGAACTTCAGGATTTTTTCGAACTTAAAAGCGAAAAAGAAGTGCAAAATTTGCAAAATGATCTTTTAAAGCTAAAAACCTGCGAAGCGATCAAACGTTATAAAGGCGTGGCGTATGATTATCTTGATTTTGAAAGCTTGGATGAAAAAGCTCAAAATTATGTATATGAAAATACGCTTATTTTCTCAAATCTTTTTGGCGTCGTTCAAGCAAAAGATCATTTACCACTTTATAAGCTCAAGCAAGGGGCTAAAATCAAAGAATTTGACACAGCTAAATTTTATAAAACGCACTTCAGTAAAGCCTTAGATGAGTTTTTACAAAATGAAGAAATCATCGATCTTAGAGCTGGTTTTTATGAGAAATTTTATACCTTAAAGCAAACTTATACAAGTTATAAATTCTTAAAAAATAACAAAGTCGTTAGTCATTTTGCAAAAGCATATCGTGGGACTTTGCTTCGCATACTTGCTTGCTTTGAGTGCAAAAGTAATCAAGATTTGCTCACTCACTTACCTCATAAGCTTAGCGTTAAAGAGATCAAAAAACAAGGTTTAAGGCAAGAAATCGTGCTTGAGATCAAAGACTAACAAAGGCTTTATAAAGCAAACTTAAAGCAAAATATTCGATGATAAAAGCTGAGATGACATTGATATAAAAAATAACTTTATGGCTAAAAAACTTTGAAAATTTAGCAACCAAAAAGCTTAAACTACACACCCAGAGCAAAATCGCCACAAACAAGCCCAAAAGCATAAACTCATGATACTCATTATGTGAAAAAAGCAAAGATACGCTAAGCCAAAAGGCGATAACGAAAGGGTTTAAGAGATTTAAACTAAAACCCTTGATAAAGCTTTTAAACACATTTTCTTGTATAACTTTTGCGTCTTTTTCATTTAAATTTAAATCTTTTGTTTTTGTTCTTAACATCATTAAAGCCATATAAGTTAAAAAAACAAAGCCTCCAATTGCCAGAATTTGCTTAAAAACTCCATTATCTAAAAAAGTAAGCACCCCAAAGAGAAGTAAAACAAGATACAAAATATCCGCGCTCATCGCCCCAAAACCTACAGCTAAAGAGTTTTTTAAGGACTTTAGGGCATAAGTTAAAATCAAGATGTTTAAAGGACCAAAAGGCACAGCTACACCAAATCCAAGTAAAGCTCCTTGCACAAAGGCTTCAAACATAATTTCCTCCGAGATAATTTCGTATATCAAGAGCGATTTGATCAATTGCCGTGCTTGCTTTTTGAGTATAAACCTTATCAAAGCACGAATCTAAAGCAGGATCAGCATCAAGGTTATTAAGTATGCTATGTTCACACATGCTCGCAAAATGTCCAACAGGCAGCACATAACCACTCGTACCTATACACACAAAAAGCCCACTCTGGCTTAAAGCCTCATACAAGGTTTGATACTGCGGAGCTGGCTCTTCAAACATAACGATATTATGACGCAAAAAAGGTTGCTTGCACTTAGGACAAGTTGTGCTTTCTTGCTTTTTATAAGCTATGTTAAAATGTGTCCCACAACTCGCACAATAAAGCTCTGGTAAAAAACCATGCAAATGGATCACATCCTTGCACCCTGCCCTTTCAAGCAAATCATCAACATTTTGCGTAATCACAAAAATCTGATCTTTAAATTCAGCCTTAAGCTTTGCGATCATCTCATGGGCATGATTTGGCTTCACTTTTTCAAGCTGAGCTCTTCTTTCATCATAAAATTCACGCACTTTTTTAGGATTTTTGCGAAAGCCACTTGCTGAACAAACCTCCATTACATCATGCTCTTCCCAAAGTCCATTGCTTTCTCTAAAAGTTTTTAACCCACTTTCAGCACTAAGTCCAGCCCCACTTAAAATCAGCACTTTTTTCATCACCTTGCCTTTGTGTTTTTATTTAACAATCTCATCTCTACCATTAAAATCTTGAATTTTAATGCTTGGATTTTTAAAATAAAATACTGCAAAATCTTTATTTTCTGGGCTTTGGTAAAGTTCTTTTAGGCTTGGGTATTTTTCAAACATAGCTTTTTTCACAGCTAAGTTCTCCTCAAATACAGCCTCGCCTCTAATTCTTACCCAAGAATTGCCATCATACGCACTTAACTCCACGCCTGAATGAGCCTGAGTATGCTTATAAAAATTCTTTTTATAGCTAGTGCAGTAATATAGCTTGCCCTCATAAAACAAAGGCGATTGAAAAGGACGCACGCGTGGATTACCACAAGTTCCTTTTGTCGCAATAAAGCCAACACTTTTATCAAGCAAATCCAAAATTTCTTTTGTCATTTTTTCTCCTTTTTTAAAATAATTTTTTATATTTTTACACTTTCATTATAAAAATAAAGCTTAAACAAAACTTATCTTAAGAGAAATTAAAGCCTCACTAGCTTTGCTCCAAAACCACCTTGATTTAAAGGTGCGTCGCTAAATTCTTTCACACTTTTATGCGTCTTTAAAAACTCTTTTACCGCAAAGGCAAGCTTTCCTGTGCCTATGCCATGATATATTAGCACCTCATCAAAGCCTACTATTAAAGCATCTGAGAGGTATTTATCAAGCTTTTCTATGGCTTCTTCACTTCTTAAGCCGTGTAAATCTAAGCTTGGACTTAAATTTTGCACTCTATCAACCTTAATATTTGCTTTTTGAGTAGCTTTTGGCAATTCTCCACTTTTTTTAAGCAAGCTTAAAGGCACTCTCAAATTTAAACCTTCACATTCTATCAAGGCTTCATCTTTTTTTAAGGCTTTGATTTTTCCTTTGATTTTTTCATATTTTACAAAATCATTGACTTTAAAGTCTTTAGTCTCTTGTTTTTGAGGCAAGATGATATTTTTTTTAAGCTCATTGGCTTTATTTATGCTTCTTTGTCTGTCTTTAAGCTCTTTAAATTCTAAAGTCGCTTTAGCCTGCTTTATAGCTTCATAATACTGCCTTTCAAGCCTACTACTTTGCTCTTTAAAACGCTCTTCTTGACGCTCTTTTTGCTCTTTTAAGGAGTGTAAAATTGTACCGACTTTTTGCTCTTTATTTTCAAGGCTTTTTAACTGCGTTTTAAGCTCAAGTTCAAGCTTGATATTTTTATTAACCAATTCCTCAAGATCGCCCTTATCCTCACCATAAATTTGCTTTGCTTTGGCAACTAAGTTTTCACTTATGCCATAACGAAGGGCTGTTTCAAAGGCATAAGATTTACCAATGGTGCCTTTTAAAAACTCATATTTTGGACGCGAAGCCTCTTCATCATATAAAGCTGCAAGAAGCTCGACAGCTTCATTCTTTGCTAGTAGCATAGCAAGTCTTTTGTGATGCGTAGTGATGATGATTTTTTGATTTTGGCTCATAAGCTTTTGAATCAAAACACTATATAAACTCGCTGCTTCTTCAAAATCCGTGCCAAGTTCTATCTCATCAACGCCTAAAAGTAAGTCTTTTTGTCCTAAAAGCTTTGAAAAAGCAAGCATTCTGCCCGCAAAGGTTGAGATATCGTTTTTGACATTTTGCGGGTCTTCAAGTATGGCTTGTATATGCTTAAAAGAGCCTATTTTGCTTGAGCTTGCATTGATTTTCATCGGCAGTAAGTATTTGGCTAAAAAGGCTGCTGCAAGCAAGCTTTTTAAAAGCATGGATTTTCCTCCAGCATTTACCCCTGTGATGATTAAGACTTGTTTGCTAAAGTCTAAACTTATGCTTTTTGGATTTTTAAGCGCTGGGTGGGCAAAGTCTTTAAGCACGATTTCATTACTTCCATTTGCTAAGACAAATTCATAATCTTTTGCCTTAGCAAAAAGCGCCCTTGCGCTATAATGATCAAAAAGATCAAAGGCTGAATTAATAAATTTTAAAAAGGCTAAATTCTTATGCAAAAGCAAGGAGAAATTTTTAGCATATTCATAATAAATCATTTCTTTTTCATTTTGAATTTTTGCCATATCATTTTGCAAATTTTCAACGCTTAAAGGCAGGATATAAAAGCCTCCACTACTGCTTCTAGCTACTATCTTTGCCTTTATAGCGTGCGTAAAGCCCCCTCTTACAAGCAAGGCTTCACTTTGGCTGATAAGATGAATTTGCGTATCGATAAGATAAGGGCTTAAGGACTTTGAATAAATAAGCTTTTTAAACTCATTTTGTATGCTTTCTTTTTTAAGCTTTAAGACATTTTCAAGATTAATCAGCCTTTCATCAAGATCAGTTTTTAACTCGCCTTTTTGCGTAAAGCTTTCAAGCAAGCTTTCAAATGCGTTTGGGATAATGATCTTATCAAGCCAAGAGCCTAAATTTGGCTTAAATTCAAGTTTTTTAAGATATATAAAATATGAGATGATTTTAACAAATTCAAAAATTTCTTCTAAATGCAATACCCCTTGCTTGCTTAAGTGAGTTAAAGCTATATCAAGGTTTTTAAGGTTTGGGGCTGGCTTAAACTCAAGCTCGCAAAGCTCATTAATGCGTTTAAAATGAAGGCTAGAATCACCTTGTAAAATAAAGCTTTTTTTACGCGCAAAAAGCTTTTCAAAGGATTGTAAATACTCATTTAAATCAAGTTGAACGACAAGCTTTTCTAACACAAACCACCCTTAATCAAAGCCTAAGTTTTTGACTAATATCTCCAGCCCCAAAGCCTATAATAAGTCCAGTATCAAAAACTCTACCACTATCATCAACCAAAGAATTTCCTATACGTTTAATATCATTTATAAAAAGTGCTTTCTCAAAAACAGCTTGTAAATTGAGCTCTATCTTGCTTTCTCCAGCTGCATATACAGGCAAGATTAATAGCTCATCAACGCCTTTAAAAGCTTCTTTAAAGCCTTGTAAATTTAAAGCTAAACGAGTATAGCGATGAGGCTGAAAAATGGCTGTGATTTTTGAATATCCTGCAAGCTTAGCATACTCAAAGGCTGCTTTTAAAGTGGCTTTTATCTCGGTTGGATGGTGTCCATAATCATCAATAATCGCACATTTTTCATTGGCTAAAAGTATATCAAAACGTTTTTTGATACCTTGATAATTTTTTAACTTCGCTCTAATTTGCTCAGGCTCTTTAAAAGGTTGAGTAGCCAGTATAGCTAAAGACGCATCAAGGGCTAAATGCTCGCCCATGCCCTGCACTTTAAACTCACCAAGGTTCTTAAGCTCAAAGCTTACATAGGGCTTAAAATTTTCTAAAGTCATGCTGATATTTTTTATATCCTTACTTGGATAAAGCCTTGTTGCTTCGCATTTTAGCGTGCTTAAAAACTCATCTTCAGCATTAATCACTCTTAATTGTGCACTCATTAAAAAGTCTTTATAGGCTAGATGAAGCTTAGAAATATCATCATTATAATGCTCTAAATGCTCAGCTTCTGCATTTGTTACTAAGGCTAAATAAGGATTTGAGTTTAGAAAAGAACTATCTGATTCATCAGCTTCAAAGATAAGCTTTTCGTTTTCTTTATAGATCATATTTGAGTTAAATTCCTTTAAAATCGCTCCTATGATGACTGAGCTTTCATCTAAAAGCGAGGCTAATATACTTGAAGTAGTGCTTTTTCCATGTGCTCCAGCCACAGCAAAAACCTTTTTATCTTGCAAGATAAGAGGTAAAGCCTCTTTGCGTGAAAGGCATTTTATGCCTTTGGCTCTAGCTTCTTTAAGCTCTGGATTTTCTTCTTTAATGGCAGCTGAGTAAATGACTAAGTCCTTGCCTAAGACATTATCTTTATGATGAGGAATGCTGATTATCACGCCTTCATTTTCAAGTTCAGTAGTGATCTTAGAAGCTTGCAAATCACTCCCGCTAATACTAAAACCTTTTTCTTTTAAAAAACGAGCAAGAGCAGAAATGCCAATGCCACCAATACCGATAAAATGAATTTTTTGCATGATAAACCTTCAATTTAAAAAGCTAATTCTACACTTTTTTTGCTTAATTTTAGGGCAAAAAATAAAAACTTTGATATGTTATACACAAAAAATGAATTATAAATTTGTAATTATAATTATCTTTCAAACAAAGCTTCTTCAATGGCTTTTTTTCTTTCATCTAAGGCTTGTATAAAAAGCTCGAGCCATTCTTTATAAGCACACACAAAATGAAACAAATATAATTTTTCATCTTGAATTTTTGAATTTAAAACCTTGCTTATAAGTCTTCCTCTTTGAAAAAACACTGCCCTAAGCATACCATCTTGACAAAAATCACTAGTATCTAAACTAAAATTAAGCTTTTCTATACTTGCTTTTACGCTTTGCAAGAACTCAAGAGGCAAATCTTTGTTTGAGTTTAAGATATTGTCTAAAGCCTGATATAAACTTGTGCTATCATTTAAGAAAAGTTCGCAAGTTTTTTGATCTTTTTGTAATTTTTCTTTAAATTTAAGCAAAAGCTTTTTACTTTTGTTTTCTGGCAAACTTTTAGGGACTTCAAATTCTGGCTTTTCTTTACTCAAAAAACGCTCGCAGCACTCTTTAAAACTAAGCTCCTCAGTAAAAGCTATCCTTGCTCCACCTTCTGTAGCATTGTAAAATTTAGCCTTTAAAGCATTACAAGAAAAAAGAAACTCAAGTTTTATCTTATAATCATACCAAGTATAATGCGTCAAAACCTCGCCCTTACCGCCATAAGCTAAAACTTTAAGCTTTGTAAATTCTTCTTCAGCTTCAAAGCTTTGTCCGTAAGCAAAACCTTTAGCGTGTGAATTTCCAGCCTCATCAAAAGCTAAATCTTGTCCTAGCATAATAATAGTTTTAAAACCAAGTTCTAAAGCAAGCACATAAGAAAAATGAGAAACTTGGGTGCCAACATCTAAATATCCAAATTCACTCAAGCCAAAACGCTCATATATAGGAGTGGTTTTTAAGATCACGCATTTGTTTTCAAGTTTTGCAAGCATATTAGGATGAGTTGAAGCAGAAATGGCGTTGATTGTTTTTGAAGGTAAGGTGCATTGAAAAAATTTCAAAGCATGATCGCTATAATCTAAATTTGTCACATAATCTGGTTTGATTTTGCACGCTAAAAGCGTATTTAAGCTTCCATCTGCACAAAAAATCACAGCCTTTTCTTGCACCATAGCCAAAAGCTCAAGCTGTTTGTTTAAACTAGGACCTGCTGAAACGACAATGGCTGTGTCAAATTTACCCTTTCTTTGACTGAGTAATTTTTGAAAAGGAATGCTTTGAAGCATTGCGGGTGTATTGCTAAGAAAATTCTGATAATTCAACAAAGGAAGCTTGGAGTTAAGATTAAGATTGCGAATAACGATTTGAATATGTTCTAGGATAAATTCATTGATGTTTTTAAGCTCTTGCTCATAAAAACGACTATAATAGGCATTGTTTATAAAAAGTTCATATAAAAGAAGGTATTCAAACATATCTTTTTGATCAAACAAAATCAAAAGTTGCGTTGCTACCTTTTCTTCTAAGCTATCGATGAGATAAACCTTTCCACTTGTTAGCTCCAAGCTTAGATCAACGCTTGATAAAGCCAAAGCAAAAAGCTCAAGCTCGCTTTCAAAAACAAAGATATGCTTATAATGCCTTGCAAGCTTTTTCACAAGAAAAGCATTAGCTATACCATAAAGACAGATAAAAGGATAACGAGGACTTGAAGCAAGTATATGTGTATAAAAATGCTCTAGCTCATTTTCTAAATTTTCATACATAAAAGTTTGATTGCTTTTGTCATAGATATTAAAATCCTCACTTAAACTAAAGCGAGTAAAACTTTTGCTTTTCAAAAAATCTAAAAGCTTGCGAGCAAGTGGCTCATTTGTGCCTGAGATAAGCGCTGCAATATTTTTATTTAAAATTTCGGCATTTAAATTCAAATCTAACCTTTTTTAAGCCTTATGCTTTTTAGCTAGTCTATCAAAGCCCCAAATTTTACGCGCCTCATCAGCCTTTACAGGCTCTATGATAAGCATTTCTTCATCAGATTTTAGTCTATCTTCAAGCTCGCCAAAAGCATTTATATACAAACTATCACCATAAAAAAGCCAATCTTCATCATTTTTAAGTTGTCCTATGCGGTTTACTCTTAAAATAGCTACTGAGTTTAAAAAAGCCCTTGTTTTAAGAAGTTCTAGCCATCTTTGCTGACTTTTAAAAGTGCAAGCACTTGGGAGTATCACTAGATCGATTTTTTTAGCTCTAATCAAAGCCCAAAAGGCGTCAAAATGAGCCTCAAAGCCAAAAAGTAAGGCGCATTTTATACCCTCATAATCAAAATGAAAAAGTTTTAAGTTCGTGCTTTTGTTGCTAAAGAATTTCTCTTCATTCCAATGCGTATAAGGCATAAGAATTTGCTGTTCGTAGCTTGAAATTTCGCCATTTGAAGTTACCTTTAAACACACTTTTTTATAAGCTTTACTTTGCACCTCGATAAAAGGCGCGATGATACTGAGTTCATACTTTTTTGCTAAACGCACGAGGCTTTCTTTTTTTGCCTCGCTTTGTTCTTTAATCATATTTTTAGGCATGGTTAAAAGCTCGGTAAAAAAGCTGTTTAGCACATATTCGCCAAGCACGACAAGATTTGCTCCACTTTGTTTTGAAGCTTTAAGATAATAATCAAGCCTCATCTCGCTTAAAGGCAAAGTCGCTAGCTGAAGTGCAGCTATTTTACTCATCAATTTCCTTTATCTCAAGCTTGGCTTTTTCTAAAAGTTCTCTTGCATTTTTGATAAATTCTAAGCCTTGTTTGTAAATTTTTACACTTTCATCAAGACTTAATTCATCTTTGTTAAGCTCTTCTAGGGCTTTGTTTGCCTTGTTTAAATTCTCTTCAAAGCTCATTGATTGACCTTATAATTTGGGGCTTCTTGAGTGATGATGACATCATGCACATGGCTTTCTTTAAGTCCAGCTGAAGTGATTTCTACAAATTCAGCCTTTTCTTGAAAATCAAGTATATCCCTTGCTCCAACATAACCCATAGCCGATCTTAAACCACCTACAAGCTGATGAAGCACACTTTTGATGTTGCCTATATAAGGTACACGTCCTTCTATGCCTTCTGGCACGAGCTTTTCACTGGCTGTTCCTTCTTGAAAATAGCGATCTGAGCTTCCCTTTTGCATAGCTGCTAAGCTTCCCATGCCTCTATAAGTCTTATACTGCCTGCCTTGAAAGGTAAAAAGCTCGCCCGGACTTTCATCAGTGCCAGCTAAAAGTGAGCCTATCATCACTGAGCTTGCTCCTGCTGCAAGAGCCTTTGCTATATCGCCTGAGTATTTAATACCTCCATCAGCTATCACTGGAACACCAAATTTACTCGCCTCTAAGGCACATTCTTCTATGGCTGAAATTTGAGGCACGCCTACACCTGAAACTATACGTGTAGTGCAAATGCTTCCTGGTCCTATGCCTACCTTAACCCCATCAACCCCAGCCTCACAAAGAGCCTTTGTGGCTTTTGCTGTAGCGACATTACCAGCGATGAGCTCAAGCTTAGGAAAGGTCTTTTTTATAGCCTTTGCTGTATCAATAATACCCTTTGAATGCCCGTGTGCGCTATCAAGCACAATGATATCAACCCCAGCTTCAACAAGAGCTTGCACCCTTTCAAGCTGTCCTACTCCAACAGCAGCACCAACTAAAAGCCTTCCAAACTCATCTTTGTTTGAATTTGGGTATTCTTTGCGTTTTTTTAAATCTTTAATGGTAATTAAGCCCTCAAGTCGTCCTTTTTCATCGACGATTGGGAGTTTTTCTACCTTGTTTGTGCTAAAAATCTTTTCTGCATCATCAAGGGTGCAGCCTTTTAAAGCCGTGATTAAAGGTGCTTTTGTCATGACATTTTCAACCAAGTTATCAAGCCTGCCTTCAAAACGCAAATCGCGATTTGTTAAAATGCCTATGAGAACTTTTTCTTCATCAACAACTGGAACGCCTGAAATTCTATACTCTGCCATAAGATCAAGGGCATCTTTTACGCTTGCTTTTGGGCTGATGAAAATAGGATCGATGATAACTCCGCTTTCACTTTTTTTCACTCGTTTGACTTCTCTTGCTTGGCTTGCTGTATCCATATTTTTGTGGATTATGCCTACTCCACCAAGCCTTGCCATAGTAATAGCAGCTCTGTGTTCTGTAACTGTGTCCATGGCTGCTGAGATGATAGGGATATTAAGCTTTAAGTTTTTACTTAAACGAGTTTCTACCCTTACTTCTTTAGGTAAAATTTCAGAATACTGAGGCACTAAAAGCACATCTTCAAAGGTTAAAGCGCGTTTGATGATCTTCATTTGTTTTCCTTTACTAAATTTTCAAGGCTAAGGGCTGAGTTTAAAAGCTTTAATTCATCATTTGAAATAAGCTGAGCTGAGATATTAAGCCCGTCCTTATCCTTAGCTATAGGCACAGAAATTCCAGCCAAACCAGCTAAATTTACAGAAATAGTAAAAATATCTTCTAAATACACTTGCATAGGGCTTTTTTGGCTGTTAAACTCAAAGGCTGTGCTTGGAGTAACAGGCATAAAGATAAGATCAGCTCCTTTTAAAAGCTCGTCGTATTTTTGTTTAATCAATGCCCTTGCTTTTTGAGCCTTGATATAATAGGCATCATAATACCCACTACTAAGCACAAAACACCCTAGCATTATACGTCTTTTAACCTCATCACCAAAGCCCTCGCTTCTGCTTTTTATATATAAATCCTTAAGATTGCTTAAATTTTCAGCCCTTCTTCCATAACGCACCCCATCATAGCGGCTTAAATTCGCACTTGCTTCAGCCGTAGCGATGATATAATATGCTGCTATATCAAATTTAGAATCTTGCAAGGAGTGAAACTCAAGCTCAAAGCCTTCGCTTTTAAGCTTATCAAGACTTGCTAATAAAGCACTTTTTACCTCTGGAGTGCATTCATCTATATAATTTTGTATCACAGCGATTTTGGCTTTTGCTTTGGAATTTAGCTTTGGTGCAGTTAGCTCAAAAGGCTCATTTAAGCTGGTGCTGTCTTTTTCATCAGCTCCAGCTATAGCATCATAAAGAAAAGCAGCGTCCTCAACGCTTCTTGTCAAAACACCGATTTGATCAAGGCTTGATGAGTAGGCACTAAGTCCATACCTACTTACCCTGCCATAACTTGGCTTAAAACCCACACAACCACAAAAAGCTGCTGGCTGACGCACAGAACCGCCCGTATCAGAACCTAAGCTTGCTAAAGCTAGGTTTGCTGCAACTGCTGCGGCACTGCCTCCACTTGAGCCGCCCGGCACCCTTGTAGGATCAAGAGGATTTAAGGTTTTGCCATAAAAGGAAGTTGCTGTGGTGCTTCCCATAGCAAATTCGTCCATATTTGTCCTGCCATAAGGTGCAAAGCCATTTTTCTTTAAATTTACTATAGCCGTAGCATCATAAGGCGCAACATAACCTTGTAAAATCTTGCTTGCACAAGTAAGCTCCCAGTCTTTTACGCTGATATTGTCCTTTATCGCTATAGGCACGCCATCCCCACTTTGACTTAAATCTTTTCCTAAAAACTGCTCGACATAAGCACCTATTTTTGCTTCTTTTTTAGCTCTTTCATTAAGCTCTTTTCTTAGCTCATCAAGCTCATTTTTTGAGAGCTTTAAAGCCTCTTTTAAACTCAGCATTTTTTATCCTTTTTCTTAATTAAAACAAAAAAAAGCCCAGCTAGGGCAAAAACGACAATTATCGTTGTGATGATAAGACTTGTTGGCACTTCTTGACTAAACATTCATCGCCTTTAAAACCTTAGCACATCTTGAGCAAGGTTCATTTTCACTTTTAGCGTGAAATTTCCAACATCTTGGGCATTTGTGCTTACTTGCTTTAATGATTTTAAATTGATGATCTCCTACACTAAATTCAGCCAAAGCTTCACTTTGATCAAAGCTTTGCACCTCGCTCACCATAAAAAAGTCCTCAATCTCACTTATATCATGGCTTAAAAGCTCATTTGCTGTGCTTTGCAGGCTGAGTTCTAAGGTTGATTTGATGATTTTATCTTTTTTAAGAGTGTCAATTTGTTCTAAAAATTTCGCTCTAGCACTCAACAATAATTCATCTTCTATCTTAAAATCATACTCCAAACCCCCATCAAAACAAAGATCAAATACATCTTTTGCACTGCCTTTTATAAGCGTATTTGCATGCTCTAAAGCCTCATCAACGCTGTAAGTTAAGGTAGGAGCTAGTAGGATTAAAAGCTCTTTTGCTATCAAAGCCATAGCACTTTGCGCACTTTGTCTTTTAGGCGAGTTTTTTGCATCACAATACAATCTATCCTTGCAAATATCAAGATAAATTCCACTTAAATCGGCGATAAGAAAATTCATCAAAAGTCCATAAGCTTTAGCAAATTCATAAGCATCAAACAAAGCCTTTGTACTTGCAAAAACCTTGCTTGCTTTGCTTAATATCCACTTATCAATGAGGCTAAAATTTTGTGTTTCTAAGAATTCAAGATCGTTGGTATTTGCGAGTAAAAAACGCAGGGTATTGCGGATTTTTCTATATTGTTCGGCAACTTGTTTGAGTATATTTTCTGAAATTTTTAAATCACTTGAATAATCACTTAAAAAAATCCACAGCCTTAAAACCTCTACTCCATAAGTCTTTGCAACCATTTTTGGATCGATGACATTGCCCTTAGACTTACTCATCTTTTGACCCTTTTCATCTATGGTAAAACCATGCGTTAAAACACTTTTATAAGGGGCTTTTTCATTGATGATTGAAGAGATTAAAAGCGAGCTTTGAAACCAACCTCTGTGCTGATCGCTACCCTCTAAATACATACTTGCTGGAAATTCACCTGCATCATAAAGTCCGCTTTTAAGCACAGCCTCAAAGGTAGAACCACTATCAAACCACACATCAAGTATATCTTCAACCTTTTCTAAGTCTTTAGCCTCATAGCTTGAGTTTGGCGGTAAAAGTTCAGCTATGCTCAAATTCCACCACGCATCAGCTCCTTTTTGCTCAAAAATCTTTGCTATATGCTCATATAAAGCAAAGTCTAAAAGCACTTCTTTTGTTTTTTTATCTCTTAAAAAAGCTATTGGTGTTCCCCAAGCTCTTTGCCTTGAGATACACCAATCAGGGCGATTTTGCACCATAGAACCTATGCGTTTAATCCCACTTTGTGGATAAAATTTGATCTTTTCAAGCTCTTTTAAGGCGAGCTCTCTTAGGCTTTTTTGGCTAAGTTTTTTTTCATCCATTACAACAAACCATTGCTTTGTCGCCCTATAAATCACAGGTTTGTGCGTCCTCCAGCAAAATGGATAAGAGTGTATGAATTTAGAACAAGATAACACACTTGAGCCAAGCAACTCTATAATCTTTTCATTTGCCTTAAAGATATGAAGTCCGATAAACTCATCAAGTTTATCTTGTGGTAAAAGTGCTTTTGTTCTTAAAGTTTCATCATAAAGTCCCTTATCATCAACAGGCATAAGCACTTCAAGCTTGTATTTTAACCCCACATGATAATCATCTTCACCATGTCCTGGAGCTGTATGCACAAGCCCAGTTCCTCCGTCCATTAAGACATGATCGCCTAATATGAGTAAGGATTTTCTTGAATTTAAAGGATTGATAGCCTCAAGATACTCAAGCTCACTAGCTTTAAAACTTTTTTGCACTTGAGCTTTAGTTAAGCCCTTTTCTACCATACTTTTAAGCAAAGGCTTTGCAAAGATTAAATTTTCACTTGTAAGTACGTATTCTTCATCTGGATTTAAGGCTATAGCTACATTTGCTACCAAAGTCCAAGGCGTAGTTGTCCAAATCACAGCCTTTGCTTCTTTTACTCCAAGCTTTTCACAAGCTTTTTCATCTAAATCAAAGGCTACAAAAAGTGAGTAATCCTCTTTATCTTCATATTCCACCTCAGCTTCAGCTAAGGCTGATTGAGCTGCCCAGCTCCAAAATACAGGCTTGCTTCTTTCAAGTAAAAGCCCTTTTTCAAGCACCTTGCAAAGCGCACGATAAATATTTGCCTCAAAAGCAAAATCCATAGTCAAATAAGGCTTATCCCAGTCTGCAATCACACCAAGTTCTTTAAAACCTTCTTTTTGCAAAGCGATAAATTTATTTGCATGCTCACGGCAAAACGTGCGGATTTCTTGAGTATTTGCACTTTGTTTTTTTTCTTTTAAATTCAGCTCAACTTGCTGTTCTATAGGCAAACCATGACAATCCCACCCCGGTGTAAAACGCACTTTTTCGCCATTAAAATAATGTGTTTTAATGATAGTTTCTTTAAGGATTTTATTTAAGGCATGTCCTATGTGAATGTAGCCATTTGCATAAGGAGGACCATCATGAAGCGTAAAACTTTTGCTTGCTTTTTCTCGCTTTTTTTTCATTTTTTCATACGCATAATTGTTTTCAAACCACCTTTGAAAAGCCTTTGGCTCATTTTCTGGAAGGTTTGCACGCATAGCAAAACTCGTATTTGGCAAAAGCAAAGTATCTTTATAATCCATAATTTTCCTTAAACAACTTAAATATAAGCTACAATTTTACTTAAAAATGCTTTAAATTTGACTTTAAATTAGCTATAATTTCAAAAAAATAAGGAAAAAAATGAGACATTTGCTTTTAATTATAGGTGAAGATTTACACTTGCATAAAAATTTTATCGCTTATATTTGTGAAGAATATGAAAAAAAATTCAAAGAGCTCAATGAGCTTAAAATTCTTACCAAAGCAAGTAAAGATTTGCCTTTTTTGCTTGAGAACTGGATCAAAGAATTTAACTATATCACTATCTTTTCAAATCAAACAAATTATGTTATCCTCGCAAAGATTTTAGCCACTTTAAATGAAGATTTGCTTGTTTTAAAAGATGATATTTTAGTGCCTTCAAAAACTTTAACCTTTGATCAACATAGCTTTATCAGCACTTTTGAAAGATCAAAAGTCAATTGCATTAAAACAGAACTACAGCAAAAACTTCCTGCCATACTTCACGAGCTTGAAGATGAATTTGACTTTTTTATGCTTAAAGATATAGACGAAGAAAGTGCAAGGCTCTTGCTTGAAACCTTAACAAAATCCTATGACACAAGCATACAAACTACAAGCATTTTAGAAAATCTCATACTCATCAAAGCAAGCAATATAGAACACGCCAAACTTGAAAGCTTTTTTATAGCATGCAAAAACCTTTTTGGTGCAAAAATGATGTTTGGCAACAATCCCCTTGAATACATCGCGCAAACGCTCAAAGAAAAAAATCTTAAAATTTCTTTCGCAGAATCTTGCACAGCTGGACTTTGTGCAGCAAATTTAGCAAAAATTGATGGCGTTTCTGCCCTTTTTGAAGGCTCTTTAATCACCTATTCAAACCGCTTAAAACACGAATGGCTTGGCATTAGCCAAAGTGTGCTTGAAGATGGGGGCGAGTATAGCGAACGTTGTGTATATTTTATGCTTAAAGGCACTTTTAAAACAAGTGGGTGCGATTTTGCTTTAGCTATCAGCGGGGTGGCTGGCGAGGCTGATGAACCAACTTGCAAAAGTGGTAGGGTGTTTATAGGGGCGATGTATAAAGATGGCACTTTTTTGCAAGAAATGCTTGATTTTAAAGGTAATAGAAATTTCATCAGAGAGCAAGCTTGCTTGGCTGCGTTTTGCTTGATGATGAGACTTAAGCCTGAAATTTTTGTTTAAATTTAAGGAAAAATACAATGCAAGAACTTAAAGAAAAAAATGACTTAGAAAAAGCCTTTAAGCTGATAAAACAACTTCGCCCAAGCCTTACTTTAGCTGAATTTTTAGATAAAGCTGCACTTGCTTTTAAAACCCAGCATTATAAACTTTTTGCATTTAAAGATGAAAAAGATGAATTTATCGCACTTTGTGGGGTTATGCCTTTTAATGTGCTTTATCATGAATCTTGTCTTTATATTTGCGATTTTGTGGTTGATGAGCGCTTAAGGGGCAAGGGCGTTGGAGCAAGATGCCTTAAAGAGCTTGAAAGCTGGGCAAAGGCTCAAGGCTATAAAGAACTAGAGCTAAGCTCAAGTTTTTTTAGAAAAGAAGCACATAACTTTTATGAAGAAAAAATGGCTTTTGAAAAAACAGGCTTTGTATTTAAGAAAGGTCTATAAAATCAATCTTGAAAAGATTTTTTAAGAAAGAATAAATTTATATTTGATTAAACTCCATCTCAAAAGTTGGGAAATATTTAACATTTTCTGTGTTAAATTGCACTATATATTCCTTTTCATTTGCTTTAAAAATCCATATAAGCGGACAAAATTTTAGCACAAATTTATTCTTATAGACAATAAATATAGGCTTTTATTAACTCCTAATTGAGTTTTTTTCGTTATGATTGGGCTAAAAATTTAAGGTTTTGTTGATGAATTTGCCAAATATACTTGCTTTATTTCGTATATTACTTGCACCTTTACTTTTTTTTGTGCTTACTTTTAAATTTCAAAGCTTACATTCAAGCTGGATAAATTATTTTGCAACATTGATTTTTGGCGTAGCTGCTCTTACTGACTTTTTTGATGGATATATTGCAAGGGCGTGGGGACAAAAGACAAAACTAGGAGCCATACTTGATCCTTTAGCTGATAAAATGCTTTTGCTTGCTGCTTTTTTAGGGCTTTTGCTTCTTGATAGAGCTAATGCTTGGGTGGTGTATCTTATCTTAGTGCGTGAGTTTTTCATCACTGGTTTTCGCGTGGTTATGCAGGCTGAAAATATAGACATTAGCGCTTCATTTGCTGGCAAACTTAAAACTGCTTTTCAAATGATAGCGGTGATTTTTTTGATGATGGAATGGATTTTTGGCGAAGCTTTGCTTTATCTTGCTTTGATCTTGACTTTATACTCTGGCTTAGAATATATCCTTGTTTATCTTAAGCACAAGCAAAGGGCAGATAAATGAAATCTTTATTGTTTTTACTTGCCATTATCATACTTGGGGTGTATTTTTACTCTGCAAGCTTTTTTGTAACCTTGCTTGTGATTTCTTTTTTAATCTTTTTTCATGAATTGGGGCATTTTTTAGCTGCAAAATCCTTAAAAGTCAAGGTTGAAGTCTTTAGCATAGGTTTTGGCAAAGCCCTGCTTGAAAAAGAATTTAAAGGCACAGCATATCGCTTAAGCGCCTTACCTCTTGGTGGCTATGTCAAGCTTAAGGGACAAGATGATTTAAAGCCTGGTAAAGAAGTGTTTGAAAAGGACAGCTACAGCGTCTTAAAACCCTTACAAAAAATTTATATACTCTTTGCTGGTCCATTTTTTAATCTTATCCTAGCCTTTTTGCTTTATCTTGCCATCGCACATTTAGGGGTAAGCAAACTTGCTCCAACTATAGGTTTTATAGCTCAAAACTCAGCCGCACAAAAAGCTGGCTTGATGGTAGGAGATACCATAATAAGCGTCAATAATAAAGAAGTTTTTAGCTTTGATGAGCTTAGAAAAGAGATTAAAAATGAACGCTTAAATTTACTTGTGCAAAGAGCTAATGAAAGACTTAATATCTCACTTATGCCTGAAGTTGCAGAAGGCTATAATGAGTTTTTGCAGATTGTGCAAAAGCCACTCATTGGTATAGCACCGAGCAATGAGAGTAAAACTTTTTACTATACAGGCTTTAATGCCTTTTTATACGCATACGAAGAAAGTGTAGAAGCTAGCATGCTTATCATTAAAGGATTAGTTAAGCTTATCGTTGGCGAACTTGATGCTAAGAATTTAGGTGGGGTGATTACTATGGTTGATTTTACTTCCAAAGCCTCACAACACAGCCTTGTAAGCCTTTTTCTCATCACAGCTCTTATCTCCATTAATCTTGGCATACTTAATCTCTTGCCTATACCTATGCTTGATGGCGGACATATAGTATTTAATATATACGAGCTTATTTTTAGAAGAAAGGTTCCAACTAAAGCCTTTGAGTATCTTAGTTATGGTGGCTTAGCCTTACTTTTAAGTGTGATGATTTTTGCAACTTATAATGATATAGCAAGATTAGTTTTAAAACAATAAACTTCTTATTTTTTAAAGCAAAGCAAGTGATAAAATCAAGTAAGAAAAAAGAAGAAATTTAAACTCACAGCAAGGAAGCTTTTTGCTGTGAGTAAGCCTTTAAAAAATTATTTTTTAAGCTCTTTGATACGAGCAGCTTTACCGCGTCTATCTCTAAGATAGAAAAGTCTTGCACGGCGAACGCGTCCTCTTCTAAGCACGCTTATGCTCTCTAAGCTTTCACTATAAATAGGAAAAATTCTTTCAACGCCTATATTATTTGCACCCATTTTACGAACGATAAAGGTTTCACCTGTGCCATTGCCCCTACGAGCTATGCAAAGTCCTTCAAAGTTTTGAATTCTTGACTTATCGCCTTCTTTGATGCGAATAGCAAGCTTGAGCGTATCGCCTGCACGGAAGTCTGGGACTTTTTTTTCTTTGATTTGAGCATCTTCAAACTGCTGTATGTATTTATTTTTCATCATTTGTCCTTAATCTTGCGTTTTTGGTATAAGCTTGGATTGAAAAAGCTTGTTTTACACAACGCTAGTTTTTCTTTTAAGCTTGCAATTTTAGCGTGATTTCCCTTTAAAAAGGCTGAAGGAGTGAGAAATTTTTTATTATTTTTTTCAAAAATGAAAGGCTTGCTAAAAGAAGGGGCTTCAAGTAAATCATTTTCAAAGCTTTCTTCATCAAGGCTTAAGCTATTGCCAAGCACACCTTTTATATTGCGACTTATGGCATCACAAAGCACTAAAGCACCAAGCTCTCCACCCGTAAGCACAAAATCACCTATACTAAAAATTTCATTTGCAAATTCTTCACTTACTCTTTCATCAATGCCCTCATAACGCCCACACACAAAACAAATATGTTTTTTATGAGCCAAACGTCTAGCGTCTTTTTGCTTAAAAACTTTTCCGCAAGGATTTAAAAATATAAAATGCGTATTAAAGTCCTTTTCTTGCATACTATAAAGGCAGTCAAACAAGGGCTGGGTTTGAAGCAAAAGCCCTGCTCCTCCGCCGATTTTATAACCATCTACCTTTTTATGCTTATCGGTGCTAAAATCCCTTGGATTATAAAACTCAAACTCCAAAAGCTCCTTTTGCTCGGCTCTTGCAAGTATAGAGTCCTTAAAGTAAGGCTGTATAAGCTCTGGAAAAAGGGTGATAAAACTAAATTTCATAAGCTTTTTAATAACTCAAAAGCGTTGTGAGTAAAGATCATCTTATTTTCAAGCTCAACTTTTTGGATATATTTATCTGCATAAGGCACATAAAATTCTTTTGCAAAGCCTTGCTTGACAAGCTCTTCATCAGTTTTAATTAAAAAAAGATATGAAGCTGAAGTTTCAAGTATATCTACAACTTCACCGAGTTTTAACTCCTCTTCAAATACCATACAAGCAATAATGTCAAAATAAAAATACTCATCTTTCTCAAGCTTGCAAGTTTGACGGGTATGTGTAAGGCTTTGATATAAAAGCTCGTTTGTGAGGGATTTAGCAAGCTCAAGACTTTCAAAGCCTTCAAAGAGGACAAGCTGGTTTTGCTGATCAAATTCTTTAATGACGAGCTTTTTGTTTTTTCTATCCAAAAAGCTTGCCCCTTTTTTAAACTGCTGTATAAAATCGCTGAGATTATGAAGCTTTACAAAGCCCTTAAGCCCAACGCTTCTACCGAGTTTTGCTACAAGAACTTTATTATCCATAAATCATTCATCAAGGCTTTTTACGCTGACTTTATAGCTTGTCAAATCCTTGCTTTTGCACGCTGAAATCACGGTTTTAATCGCATTAATCATCTTACCATTTTTGCCGATCAGTTTGCCTGTATCAACTTTATCCGCATAGATAATGATCTCAGCAAAGTTTTCATCTAAATTTAAACGCTGGGTGCTGATCTTTTCTGGATAATCAGCGATGAGCTTTGCGTATTCTCTTAAAAAATCTTCAACCATGATTATTTGCTTGTAATAGAAGCCACTTTATCGCTAAGCTTTGCACCAACGCTTTTCCAATACGCTAAACGTTCAGCATCAAATTTAATCACTTCTGGTTCTACCATAGGATTATAATACCCTATACTTTCTATCCAGCTACCATCACGACGTTTGCGGCTGTCAGTTACTACTATACGATAAAATGGTCTTTTTTTACGTCCCATTCTTGTAAGTCTAATCACTGTCATTGTTTGTTCTCCTTAAAAAATTTAAAATTTACTCATAAGCACCAAGGTGCCTATAAATAAAGCTTAAAATTTAGCTCTGCTTTGATTCATCATCTGCATTAAATTTTGCATACCGCCTTTGCCTGAGAATTTTTTTGCCATTTTTGCAGCATTTTCAAACTGCTTGATATAGCGATTTACTTCCATTTGAGAAAGCCCTGCTCCAGCAGCTATCCTACGTTTTCTAGCATTATTAAGCAAGCTAGGATTTTGCCTTTCTTTTGGAGTCATTGAGCTAATCATAGCCTTCATATGAAGCATTTGGCTTGAGTTTTCAAGATCAAGGTCTTTTACAGCATTTGCCATAGAACTCATACCCGGTATCATGCCAAGTAAAGACTTCATACTGCCGAGTTTATTGATACTTTGAAGCTGTTCTAAGAAATCATTAAAATTAAACTCGCCTTTTTTGATCTTTTGATTGAGCTTTTTTGCTTCTTTTTCATCGATCACAGCCGCTGTTTTTTCAGCCAAGCTTGCTAAATCGCCCTCTCCCATGATACGTCCAACTATACGATCAGGGATAAAAAGCTCTAAATCAGCTACTTTTTCGCCAACACCAACAAATCTTAAAGGCACTCCGCTTTGATGTGCAATACCCAAAGCAACCCCACCCTTAGTATCTGCATCAAATTTAGATAAGATCACACCGCTTAAGCTTAAAGCTTCATTAAAGCTCATCGCCGTTTTAACCCCATCTTGCCCACTCATAGCATCAGCCACATAAAAAATCTCATCAGGATTTAAAGCTGCTTTAATATCTTTTAGCTCTTTCATCAAGGCTTCATCTATGGCTAAACGTCCTGCCGTATCCACAAGCAAGACATCATAATTTGCACTTTGCGCCTTTTTTAAGGCTTGTTGGGCTACTTTTAAGGCATTGCTTTCATCTTCTATATAAAATAGATCAAAATCATTTGCCTCACAAAGCTGTTTGAGCTGCTCAACAGCAGCCAAACGTTGTAAATCACAAGCTGCGATTAGGACTTTTTTATGGCGAAGTTTAAGATAATGGGCAAGTTTTGCTGTGCTTGTAGTTTTACCACCACCTTGTAAGCCTGTCATTAAGACTATGGTTGGGGGATTTGGAGCAAAAACAAAGCCTTGTTTTTTACCAGTGAGGCTAAGAATTTTTTCAAGATTGCTTTTAATGGCTTTTAAAAATTGATTTTGTCCTATGCCATGTGTTTTTAAGTCATTTTCGATTAAAAGCAAAAGTTCTTTGACGACTTTATGATGCACATCAGCTTTTAAAAGGCTCTTTTTAAGGCTTTCAAGAGCGTTTTTTAAGGCTTTTTCATCATCAACAAAACGCAATTTACTCACAGCAGTTTTAAAAGAATCACTAATTATCTCAAACAAAATTCTACCTCAGTTTAATTTAAAATGCTTATTGTATAAAAAAAATGCTTTAAATGCCTTTAAAAAGCAAAATTTTTTAAATCAAAATCAAAAGCCCCAAAGCTCTTGTCTAAATCAGCCTTAAACTCATAGTCAAAAATAGCTATTTTATAGCTATGCAAATACATACGAGCTGCTTTTGAATGCGCGTATTTTTCATCACCCACAACGCCGTGTTTGATAAAAGCAGCATGAAGTCTTATCTGGTGCGTTCTGCCTGTAAGAATTTGCACTCTAGTAAGGGTTTTTTTAGCACTTAGCATTAAAGGCGTAAAAATACTAGTAGCACTAAGCCCATCTTTGCTAATCTTGCTTAAAGCACCTTGCTTATTTTTAAGGGTTAAAATAGGCTCATTAACTTCTAATTCTTGAGCTAAAATGCCCTCAAGTATAGCAATATACTCTTTTTTTACCCTTTGTTTTTTGTATTCTTGTATAGCTTTTTGACGAAAATCCTCATCTTTGCACAACAAAATCACTCCACTTGTTTCTTTATCAAGGCGGTTTAAAAGCTTAGCCTTATATTCTTTTTCTAAACTCTCACTCACTAAGGCAAAGGGCTTATTTAAGGCGATGATTTTATCATCTTCAAAGATAAGTTTTGCTTTTGTAGCTTGTATGATTTTAAATTTACTTTTTAAGGGCAAAAGTTCTCTTGCAATGCTAAGTTTTTTATTACCCACAAAAACAAGTCCGCTGTCTATGAGTTCTTTGGCGTGATTGTTTGAAATTTTTTCTTGCAGGGCAAGGAGTTTATAGGCTTTTTCTTGCATGAATACCTTCTTTTATATTGGCTTGTATGCTTGAGATGATGGGTTCAAGGCTAAGTTCATCTTTGATCTTGCTTGGGTTTAATTTTGAATGAATGAGCGTATTTAAGTCCTTAGGATCTTCACAAAAATACACATTTTCAATATGCTTATAAAGGGGAATTTGATTGTGTATATGCGTGCCTGAGATGAGAATTTTTTGAAAATGAGCGATTTCTATAGGATTGTGTCCGCCTATACCTTTGAGAAAGGAACCACAAAGCACGCTTATATCACAGATTGCATAAAAATTAACAAGCTCGCCTAAGGTATCAATAAGCAAAACATCACTTTGAATGTATGAGTTTTTAAGCTCGCTTAAACAAGCAAAACTTAAATTATGCCTTAAAGCATACTCCTTTAAAAGCTCTTTAACCTTATCAAAACGTTCTGGATGACGCGGGGCTAGGCAAAGTATCTCATCTTCTTCTAGCTTAAGATTTTGAAGCAAAAGTTCTTCTTCGCCTTCGTGCGTGCTAGCAAATAAAATAAGCTTTTTATTATCTTGCTTTTCATAGTTTTTGCTAAGCTGTGGCTTTAAAGCGGCTTTGATATTGAAAAACTCATGTACATTTTTTGCGCCCAAGCTTTCAAGTCTTACTTTATCAGCCTTACTTTGAGCAAAAACCTCATCGATGTATGAAAAGATTTTTTTATAAAAAAAGGTAAATTTTTGGTATTTTGCAAAAGAAGGCTCTGAAATTCTTGCGTTTATAAGTATGATTTTTGCTCCTTTTAATTTTGCAATACACACAAGCATAAGCCAAAGTTCAGCCTCAAAAATCACTAAAACCTTACAAGGCTTAAGCCAAAAAGGGATAAAAATTTCAAAGGCAAGATAATTAAGCTTTTTGCAAAAGCTTTGTGCTTCTTCAAAACCTGTTTGAGTGATGGTTGTGATACGAGAATCAAAATTTATGGCAAGTTCTTTAATGCTTTTAACTTCTCCAAAAGAACAAGCATGAAAATGCACGCTAGCTTCATCTTGATGAAGATTTTTGTATAAAAAAAATCGCGCCTTAAAGCTTTGCTTGTATTTTTCTTTACAAAAACTCAATACCAGCAAAGGTAAGGCACAAAAGGCATAAATCAAGCAAAGTAAAGCATAATAAAATAAGATCAACTCAAGCTTTCAGCTACTTCTTTTTGATTTTTTTCGCTTTTTTCTGGGCTTTCATCCTTGTATAAAATACGACCACAATGCGGGCAGGTAACGATTTCTTCGCCTTTTTGCACGGCTAAGTAAGTCTTATCATAAATTTTCATAAAGCAACCATAACAAGCTTGCTTTTTTACCGGCACAACGGCTGAGTTTTTTGCCCATTTGCGAATTTTTTCATAAAAGCTGAGAATTTTTTGATTCATTGTGCTTGTGAGCTTGCTTTTCTTTTCATAAATGAGGTTTCGTTCTTTTTCAAGCTCTTTCATTTTGCTTGCTACTTCAGCATTAATATCCACAAGTAAGGCTTGTTCTTTTTTAATTTGTTCTTGAAGCTCTTGTTTAAGGCTTTCTTTAGACTCTAAAATTTTATCAAGTTTGATTATATCATCATTTGCAGCATCAAGTTGCTCTTTGACTATGTCTTCTTCGATTTTTAAAGCGTTGAGTTCTTTTTCAGTTTTAATACTGGCTGATTTTTTGCTGATATCTTTAAGACGTTCTGAAAACTCTGTTATATGGAGATTGTTTTGATTTTGTTCAAGTTTTATAGTTTTAATCTCTTCATCAAGCTTTAGGCAATCTTCATCAAATTTGGCTATTTTAAGATGAGTGTCTTTTAAGATTTTATTTGCTTGCGTGATCTTAGGTTCAAACTCGTCAAGTTCTTTATCCACTTGCGATAAGGCTACAAGTTGCTCTAGGTATTTATTCATCGAATTTTCCTTAAAAATATTGAAATGGATTTTTGCAAACTGATATTATAGCGTTTATAGGCAAACTTTGCAAGTGTTTTGCCAAAGAATTTGCAAAACAAATTTCGCTTTCATAATGTTTGATATCTATCAAAGAAAGCTTATTTGCCAGAGCTTGACAAGCTTGATGATACTTAAAATCTCCACTTAAAAAACAATCTGCTTTCACAAAAGGGATTAAATCCCCTCCACTACCCGTGCAAATTGCAAGTCTTTTAAGCTCTTTTTTGCCCGCAAAGCTAGTGTGAATTTGCTTTAAATCAAGCCTTAGCTTAAGATGAGCAATAAGCTCATCAAAGCTTAGCTCACAATCTACATAAGCCAAAAAGTCTTCTTTAAAACTAAGCTTAAAGCCTAGAATTTCTTCTACAAAATACGCATTTAAATGGCTTTTATCATAGTTTGTATGCATAGAAATCAAGGCTATATTTTTGCGTATCATTTCTTTTATAAAAGCTCTTGGATAGGCGTTTGAGCCAAGTTCTTTTAAGCCCTTAAAGATCAAAGGATGATGGGTGATAAAAAGCGAGTTTGGCTGGGCTTTTTCAAGTAAATTTTCATCTATATCAAGGCTAAGATAAACCGTATTGATCTCATCATCAGCGTTGCCAAGCAAAAGTCCGCTATTGTCCCAAGCTTCTTGGGTATCAAAGGGACTAAGCTTATCTAAAAAAGCATAAATTTCACTCAGCTTCATTTAAGCTTTCTTGATATACCAAAGCACATTGCTTTGAAAGTTCTCTAATTTTAAGCATATAATCTTGCCTTTGAGCCACAGAAATAGCCCCTCTTGCATCAAGCAAGTTAAAAGTATGAGCTGCAAGCAAACAATAATCATATGCTGGTAGAGCAAAACCTGCCTCAAGCACACTTTTACACTCCTCATAAGCGTTTTGAAACTGGATATTTAGCCTTTCAACCGAGCTTAATTCAAAGCTGTATTTGCTAAACTCAAATTCATTTTGTTTATGCACATCGCCATAAGTAATGATTTTATCATCAAATTCATTCCATACTATATCAAACACATTGTTTTTATCTTGCAAATACATAGCCAAACGCTCAAGCCCATAAGTGATCTCAGCACTAACTTGCTTTACTGCAAAGCCTCCAACTTGCTGAAAATAAGTAAATTGCGTAACTTCCATACCATCAAGCCATACTTCCCAACCCAAGCCCCAAGCCCCAAGACTTGGACTTTCCCAATTGTCCTCAACAAAACGAATATCATGATTTTTTAGATCAAAACCTAAGCTTTCAAGGCTTTTAAGATAAAGTTCTTGGATATTATCAGGGCTTGGTTTGATTAAGACTTGAAATTGATAATACGCCCCCAAGCGATTTGGATTATCCCCATAACGCCCATCTGCAGGCCTTCTTGAAGGAGCGACATAAGCAGCCGCCCAAGGCTTAGAACTTAAACTTCTTAAAAAAGTAGCTGGATGAAAAGTGCCTGCTCCAGCTGGAAAATCATAAGGCTGAACGATAACACAGCCTTGTTTTTGCCAAAAATCTTGCAGAGTTAAAATGATTTGAGAAAAAGTCATACTTCGCCCTTTGGTTCAGGTTGAATATTTGTTTTGTTTTCAGAAGCAGTGCTTTGATTAGAATTTGTAGGATTTGAAGCACCTGCATTTAAAGTTGCATTTTCAACAGCTTTTAAAGCCGCTGTGCCAGTGAAATTATCAACAGCCTTATTCCACATCAGCTTATATTTTCTTTTCATAAACTCAAGTTCTTCCATAGTGTGCTTAAGTTGCGAGTTTAAGCTATCTATAACCTTTCTGTCTTCATCATACAACTCTTGCATAGAATAAAGCGCGTCTTTTAAGAATTTATTTTCCCCTTTTAATGCATCTAAAGTCTCATCTTTAGCGTCTAAAACCTTTTCATGCAAATTTAAAATCGTGCCTATAGTCTTTTCAACAAAGCTTTCTCCAGCTAAGCTCATAGAACTTACCACGCTTGTTTTGTCCTTAGAGCTTGGAACAACAGAAAAAGTGCCTTGATGGGCTTCTATATAAATTTTGCCATCTTCTTCTTTGAAATTCAAAGTATTATTTGCCATCATGGATTTTACCACATCTTCATTTAAATGCACGAGTTTGCAAAACTCATCAAGTTCTAGATATGCTTGCATCATTTTTCCTTTTTTTTAAATTCTTACTTCAACACTAAGGCTATCGCTAATGAGCTTTTCTTCTTGGGCTTTTCTATCTTCAAGCAAAGCTTTTGCAAGCCTTTCATCATTTAAGGCTAAAATTTGAGCTGCTAAAATCGCAGCATTAATAGCACCAGCTTTTCCAACAGCTAGGGTTGCTACAGGTATACCACTTGGCATTTGCAAAGTAGAAAACACACTATCCATAGAGGCTAAATTTGAGCCAGGCATTGGCACACCTAAAACAGGTTTAGTTGTATGTGCTGCAAGCGCTCCGGCTAAATGAGCCGCCATGCCAGCTGCAGCGATAAAAACCTTTGCACCTTTTTGTTCAGCTTCCTTGATATACTCACTTGTTCTTTTTGGGCTTCTATGTGCTGAGGTGATGATAAGTTCGTATTTTATGCCAAATTTTTCAAGTGTATTTGCAGCTTCTTTCATCACCTCATAATCACTCTTACTTCCCATAACTATGCTTACAAAGTTCATATTATTTCCTTTCTTAAAAAGCTAAATTCAGGCAGCTTGCTTGGCATTTTAATCTCATTTTCATTACCGCTGTGGATTTCTTTAAATTCTTTATTGTTTTTTGCTATAAGTTTTTTAAACTCAACAAAATATCGATCATTTTCCTTAAAAATCACACCAAATTCATTATCTACAGGCTCTATCTTGCTTTCAAGTGGGGCTAAAATTTCATAGCTTTGACAAGGCTTGATCTTACCCTTGCACTTAAAAAACTCCCCATCTTCACTAAAGGCTTCTACTTGATGAGAACCAAGCTCTAAACTTGAATGATGATTTTGCGTATCAGCTTTTTCATAGGCTCTTGAGATTAAGTAGCCGTCTGTAAATCCTCTATTTTTTAAGGTGTGAATTTCAGTTTCATATTTTTGGGCTTGAAACTCACCTTTTAGCACATCTTCAATCGCCATTTTATAAGTCCTTGTCGTTAAAGCCACATAATACTCACTTTTTGTTCTACCCTCTATCTTAAAAGCATTTACGCATTCTTCTTTCATAATCTTTTCTATGTGCGAGCTTAAATTTAAATCCTTTGAATTAAAAATATGCGTGCCATTTTCATCTTCTTCAAGGCGAAACAAAACCCCATTTTCTGGATTTTTAGCATAAAGCTCATACGAAAAACGGCAATCATTAGCACAAGAGCCACGATTGCTCATACGCCCACTTTGCACTGAGCTAATCAAACAGCGTCCAGAATACGCAAAACACATAGAACCATGCACAAAGGCTTCAAGCTCAAGTTTAGGACAATGCTCTTTAATGATCTTTGCATCTTTAAGCCCAAGTTCTCTTGCGATGACTATCCTTTTTGCGCCCAAATCCTCATAAGCCTTAGCATCAAGATAGTTTAAGATATTAGCTTGAGTTGAAACATGTAAATTAATCTCAGGAGCAAGCTCTTTAACCAAACGCATAGCCCCAATAGAAGCGACGATAAAAGCATCTGGCTTCATTTCTTTAAGCCTAAGTATATGCCTTTTTAAGCCTTCTATTTGAGCACTTAAATGAAAACCATTTATAGTAACAAAAATTTTTTTACCTAAATCATGGGTGTAACGTATCGCCTCTTCAAAGCTTTCATAGTCAAATTCCTTTGCCGCACGAGAGCGTAAAGAAAAATGATTTACCCCAGCATAAACAGCGTCAGCTCCATAAGCTAAGGCTATTTTAAGCTTAGAAAAATTTCCTGCTGGAGCAACGATCTCAGGCTTGATCACTTTTTTGCCCTAGGCTTGTGATTAAGGCTTCTATATCATCATTGCTTACCACATTTTCAGTCGAGTCACCATTAATATGCACTGCTGAGCCTACGCGCTTACTATCATCAATCTTACCTTCAAATAAAGAGCTCATATAGCGATTTAAGGCACGCATAACATTAATCACTCTTTCGATTTTTTGTCGGTGTATGTCTTGATACTGCATCGCGTCCATCGCCATCATCGCTTCATCTTGTCCAGCCTCAAGCCATTCGGTGATTTGAGAACTGATACTTTGACTGCTTTGATTGCTTTGTAAAGCTTGCTGAAAGGTTTGAACATTTGGAAATTTTTCACTTAGAATGGAAAAAATTTCTATATTTTTCTTAAAGATTGCGTCAAGTTGTTTGAGTGATTTTTCTGAATTTGAGAAATGATTACTCATGATTTCAAGCCTATCAAGCTGCTCAATAGCCTTTTCTTCACTATCTCTAGTTACATCATCAAGCTGATGAACAACCTTATGTTCTTGATTTGGCGGTGGAGGGGGCCAAGCGATGCTTGATGAGGATTTGTAATCTTGCGATTTTATGCCATCTACTATATCACCATACGCTGTTTTATGATCTGAATCGTCTTGGGCTTGTTCCTTTTGGGAGTTGAGTTCATCAATAT
This sequence comes from Campylobacter sp. MIT 12-8780, assembly GCF_006864535.1. NCBI lineage: Bacteria > Pseudomonadati > Campylobacterota > Epsilonproteobacteria > Campylobacterales > Campylobacteraceae > Campylobacter > Campylobacter sp. MIT 12-8780. Next base: position 42,796 of record NZ_QHLL01000005.1, on the reverse strand, counting down.
TTACCTTTTCCTCGTTGCCCATCAAAACATCAAGTTCTTCTTGAGTCATTTCTTTTCCTTAAAAACTGCATTAAATGCAATTTTTTATATTTTTTAGCAATGTAATTATATTCAAAATTTTTAAAATATCAAATAAAAATATGCAAAACTTCACAAAAAGCTTTTTATTATTTAATTTATAAAGCAATTATCTTTGTTTTTTTTGGTTTTTATAGCGATAAAATAATTATTTATTATTTTGAATATATTTTTTTTATTAATTTAAGCTTAATTAAATAATTTTATGATACAATTTCTTTAATTTAAATTTTGAAGGAGAAAAAATGGGAAAATTTGTAAAAAGTGTCGACGATTTTTTTGATTTTTGCAAAAAAAATGAAGTTGCCTTTGTGGATTTTAGATTCACTGATATGATAGGCACTTGGCACCATATCACTTACAATATCCATGCGATTAAAAAAGATCATTTTGAAGAAGGAATTCCTTTTGATGGTAGCTCTATAGAAGGTTGGCAACCCATTGAAAAATCAGATATGATTTTAAAACCAGACGCACAAAGTGCTTTTTTAGACCCTTTTACAGCTGATATTACTATCATTGTATTTTGTGATGTATATGATATTTATAAGGGACAAATGTATGAAAAATGCCCAAGAAGTATAGCTAAAAAAGCTATGGCATATCTTGAGGAAAGCGGCGTTGCTGATACAGCGTATTTTGGACCAGAAAATGAATTTTTTGTCTTTGATAGCGTAAAGATAGTAGATAATATCCATTGTGCAAAGTATGAGATAGACACCGAAGAAGGCGAATGGAATGATGATAAAGACTATGTAGATGGCTACAACACAGGACATCGCCCACGCACTAAGGGAGGCTATTTTCCGGTTCAGCCAATTGATAGCATGGTTGATCTTAGAGCTGAGATGGTGCAAACTCTTGAAAAAGTAGGACTTACAACCTTTGTTCATCACCACGAGGTTGCTCAAGGACAAGGTGAAATAGGTATAAATTTTGGCACCCTTGTTGAAGCTGCTGATAATGTGCAAATTTATAAATATGTCGTAAGAATGGTTGCTCATCTTAACGGCAAAACTGCAACTTTTATGCCAAAACCACTTTATGGAGACAATGGAAATGGTATGCATGTGCATATGAGCCTTTGGAAAAATGGAGTAAATTTGTTTTATGATAAGGCAGGCTATGGTGGGCTTAGTCAAACAGCAATTCATTATATAGGTGGAGTTTTAGCTCACGCAAGAAGCGTAGCAGCTTTTACAAATCCAAGTTCAAACTCATATAAACGCTTAATTCCTGGCTTTGAAGCACCTTCGATTTTAACTTATTCTTGCCAAAACCGCTCGGCAAGTTGTCGTGTGCCTTACGGCGTAGGCAAAAACTCAGCGCGCATTGAAATGCGTTTTCCAGATAGCACCTCTTGTCCGTATTTAGCCTTTGTCAGCTTGCTTATGGCTGGACTTGATGGCATTAAAAACAAAACTATTCCAGTTGGACCTATGGATGAAAATCTTTTTGAACTGACTCTTGATGAGATTAGAGAAAAAGGTATAGAACAGCTCCCACATACCCTAAGAGGAAGCCTAGAAGCTCTAATCCGTCACAATGCTTACTTAAAGCCTGTGATGAGTGATACTTTTATCGATGATTATCAGCACCTTAAATTTCAAACCCAAGTGTGGCCTGTGGAAGCTCGCCCAACAGCATATGAGTTTAAAACCTGCTATTCTTGCTAGTTTTTTAGCTTTTCAAAGACTTTCAAGCCCAAATTTAAGCTTGAAAGTCTTGCTTTTATCTTACTCAAAGCTTTTTAAGCTTATTTAAATACCTATACACGCTAGGTTCAGAAATTTTTAAAAGCTTGGCAACTATACTTATGGCTCCTTTGATATTAAAAATGCCTTTTTTGTAAAGCTTGCAAATGATTTCATTTTTTTGCGTGCTTGTGAGCGCAAAGCCTGAATTTAAGAGTTTTAAATCTATATTTTGAGCTAAAATATCTTCTATACTCTCACTTAAACTTTCACTACTTGCCAAAGCATCGTGTTGATCTTGCTTTTCACACAAGGGCAAAAAGTCATCAAAACCTTTTAGATTTTCAAGCTCTATGATTTTATGTACTGCGGCTCTAAGCTCTGTTGTGTCGTGGTTTATACACAAAATTCCTACAAGCTTATCCTTTTGTTTGATAAAAAAAGTAGAACCCCTTAAAAGCGTGTTGTATTTTGTAGAAGCTTTATAATCACACAAAAAATCTTGCTTTAAATACGCCTTTTCTTGCACAAGCTTACTTGCAAGATCGGTTAGCGGTGAGTTTTGGCTGCGTCCGCTGATATGGTTGTTTGCAATAGCTGCGATACAAGAGCCTTCTTTGGATATGATATGAAAAACGACTTCATAATTTTTACCCAAAACTTGCCCTAAAAAATGTGTAAGTTTGATGAAAAGCTCTTTTTGATCATCATTCATGCTCTACCTTTAAAACTTTGATATTTAATTATAGCTTTTTTATGCGTGTTTTAGACATTTTTGTCAGCCCAAAACACAAAAGCTGACAAAAAATTTAAATTTGAAACTCCTTTTGAGTTTCTAGCGAGGTGATTTTTAAGATAAGCGCCCTTGCTCTTTTTTCATCAATTGCTTGCTTGGCATTATTTAAAAACTTAAATTCAAGCTCATCAAGGCTAAGAGGATTATCAAAATTGCCTTTGTTGATGAAAATATCTTTTGTGATAATTTTGCCATTTTTCAAATACGCTTTCAAATGTCCGGGAAAATACTTTGGAAAACCACTTGACTTGTGTTTTTTATAGGTGATTTTCTTTGCAAACTCAAGTACATTTTTTCGCTTAAGATTTTGGTAAGAGCTTAAATTTAAAAAGCCGTCCTCAAAAGCAAGAGCCATTAAAAAAGGCATAGAAAATTTAGCCTCATACGCTGTTTTTGGCTCGTATTTTGCAGAGATTGGATCGCAAATAAAAGAGATTGGCACCTCATCAACAAAACATTCAATGCTTTGTATGTCTTCATTTTTAAGCCCATCTTCACGCAAGGCTAAAGCACAATCAATAAAACCATGCGCAAAATGACAGCTCGGATAGGGCTTTATGCTTACTTGTAAAATTTGCCAAATTTCATTTAAACCCTTATCAAGCTCGTTTTTATCGCACTCTTCTTCTATACCAAAAGCACGAAATACATTGTCCCTACCCTCAAAAATACTCAAAGGTGCATTTAAATTTGCCTTTGCAAAATGAGCGATAAAAATACCATTTTTAAGAGCATTGGCTATGTGTAAAACCTTTGAATTTGAGCCATTTGATAAAAACTCATTTACACCACTTGCAAAAGAACCAGCAAAGCCTAAAGCATTAATCATTTGCGTTTTGTTAAGCTCGAGTAAAACCCCACTAGCAACAGCTGCACCAAACACCCCACAAATTGCTGTTGTGTGAAAACCTCTTTTATGAAAAGTGCCTTTGCTTGCTATACCTATGCGAGCAGCGACTTCCCAGCCTGCAATAAAGGCTTTAAGCACCCTTTCGCCACTTTTACACACGCTAAAACCATAACTTAAGCACAAAGGAGCCAAAATCGCACTTGCGTGTAAGATAGCTTCAGTGTGCGTATCATCAAAGTCAAGAGCGTGAGCAGCAATAGCGTTATTCATCGCTGCATAAATCACGCTTAGATTTTCATCTTTTCCCCAAATTTGAGCCTGTTCATCTGAGCTTGGCATAGCTTTAAACGCTTTTAGAGCATTTAAAACGCATTCTTCATTACTTGCTGCTAAGGCTGTGCCTAAGGTATCTAGTATAAGCTCTTTTGCCCTTTGTTTTACCTCATCTGGAATGGTTTTAAGATCAAGATTAACCACAAAATCAGCTAAAATTTCGCTATAAAACATCATTTTGCCTTAAAAATAGCATAATTTTTAGCCTTAGTTAAAAACTCATCGACAAGTTTTGGTGCATAGCCCACATAAGTTGTCGCGTCCATAAGTTCATCGATTTGTTTTTCATTAAGCACCTTACTCACTCTTTTATCAAGAAGTAAGACTTCTTTAAAGCTTTTCTTTGCCTCAATGCCACGCATAGCATTTTCATACACGATCTCATGGGCATGTTGCTTGCCATAATGATCGCTTAGTGCAAACATAACGCGTTCTGCAAGCACAAAACCTTTTAAGGTATTTAAGTTTTCAAGCATTTTGTCTTTTTTAAGCTCTAAATCACTTAAAACAAATTTCATATTTGCCAAAACCACAGAAAGCATAAGAAAAATTTCTGGTAAAAGCTTCCATTCCATTTTCCAAACCTGCCCATCTCTTTCATGCTCATGCCTTTCTATATCGCTTAAAATGGCTAGATTAGCTTTTAAAGCATTGCTTACGGTTACTGCGTTTTCACTTACTGCTGGATTTCTTTTATGTGGCATAGTCGAGCTTCCTACCTGCCCTTTTCCAAAAGGCTCAGCTAGCTCATCGATCTCATTGTGTGCAAGAAGTAAAATTTGATGAGCGATTTTGTTAAATGTGGCGTTAATATTGCCTAAAACATAGCCAAGCTCGATAAACCTATCTCTTGCTGGCTGCCAAGAAATATCTGGCATACTTAAGTTCAAGCTTTCAAGGGTAAGTTTTTCTACCTCATTGCATTGATCGCTTAAACTTGCTTTTGTGCCTACAGCTCCTACGATTAAGCCTACATATAGCCTTTTTTCAAGCTCTAAAATTCGATCATAATGACGACTTAATTCACTCAGCCAAATCGCACTTTTATGCCCAAAAGTAATCGGCAAAGCTTGCAAAGAAAGCGTTCTTCCCATCATAGCTGTATTTTTATGCGTTTTAGTAAGCTTTAGTAAAGCTGTGGCAATATCTTTTAAATCCTTTTTGATTAAATTTAATGCTTCTTTAAACTGCAAGACAAAGCCTGTATCGATAATATCTTGCGTTGTTACGCCAAAATGCACAAACTCGCCAAAACCATGCTCGCAAGCCTTTTCCAAACCTCTTATAGTCGGCACTAAAGGATGTTTTGTTTTTTTGAACTCAGCCACGATAAAATCCATATCCATAAATTTATAATGAGCCTTTTTAGCAATCTCATCAGCAGCTTTTTGAGGGATAATCTTAAGCTTAGCTTGAGCTTTGGCTAAAGCAGCTTCCACATCAAGCCATTTTTGAATTCTATTTTCCTCGCAAAAAACACTACGCATCGCTTCAGTGCTCCAAGAATCTTGAAGCAAACTCATATCAAATACACTTGTTTTCATTATCTATCCTTTTTATTTTTGAATTTTATCCAAAGCTTGTTTTAAATCAGCGATAAGCTCATCAACATCTTCAAGTCCTATATGAAAACGCACAAAAGGACCTCTTTTACTCCAATCAGTCGCTGTTCGTGGTGGGGTTGTAACCGTAGCCAAGCTCTCATATCCACCCCAGCTAGCACCTATGCTAAAAAATTCCAAATTATCCACAAATTTAATCGCCTCATCTTTGCTGATACCCTCGCTAAATTCTATAGTAATCATACCATTTGCACCTTTGTGATCGCGGATAAAAATATCATGATTTGGGTGTGTTTGAAGCTTTGGATAGAAAATCGTTTTGATCTCTTTTCTGCTTTGCAAAAATTCCACAACTGCATCAGCGCTTTTTTCATGAGCTTTTAAACGGATATCAAGCGTTCTCATACCACGAAGCACAAGATACACATCATCTGGACTTGTAGTATAGCCTAGTGCTTCTGGAAGTTTATCAAAATTTTTCCATTCTTTTTCATTGATTACAACTATACCCATAGTAAGATCTGAATGTCCGCTTAAGTATTTTGTCGCAGCGATGACTGAGATATCAACACCAAGCTCAAGAGGATTGAGCAAATACCCACTTGAGTAAGTATTGTCAATTGCAACTGGGATATTATGAGCGTGAGCGATTTTGCAAAGCTTTGGCAGATCGATGATCTCATAAAGTATAGAACCTGGACTCTCGCATAAAATAAGCTTAGTATTTTTCTTGATCTTTTCTTCAACATCGCTAGCATCAGCTTTTAAAAAGTCAATTTCTACCCCCATTTTTTCTAAAAATAACTCACAAATCGTGCGAACAGGTCCATAAATCGCATCGCTAATAAGAAAATGAGCATCTTTGCTCGCATAATTTAAAAGCACCATAGCCAAAGCTGCAAGCCCGGTTGGAAAAAGCTGGGCTCTATAACCACCCTCAAGCTCGCAAATAAGCTTTTCAAGTTCAAAATTTGTAGCCGTGCCTCTTGCACCATAACTTAACACACGCTCAGTTTTTCGAAGCTCTCTATACTTTTGCCAAGAAGCATGATCTTTAAAGAGTATGGTTGATGCCCTCATCACGCTTGGATTTACCGCACGAACCTCAAGGCTTTGATCGCCTCTGCCACAATGGATAAGTTTAGTTTTGTTTTTCATTTTTTCTCCTTTTAAAGATAGATATAAGTGCAAATGATATTGACAATAGCTGCAACAAGCATTGGTATAGCTGTTCTTTTCACCACTTGCAAAGGATTTACCTTTGCCATTGCTGAAATCGCTAAAATAGCTGGTGCTATAGGACTTACGCAACGTCCAAAACCTGTCATGATCTGAATAGGTGCGATCATAGAAATCGTTTCAACACCAAATTTAGCTGCTATATTTGGGATAAGTGGAGCAAAGCTAAAAAATGCTGCGTTTCCAGAACCCATTAAAAACGCACATACAGCAAGCAAGATCGAAACAGCGATAATAATCGCAAGCACCCCAAAGCCGGCCGCTTCAGCATAATGAAGCAAGGTATCAACAAAGCCAACTGATAAAAGCCCGCTTGCAAAAACTTGTCCGCAAACGATGAGTGAAACGGTGATGACAAATAAATGTCCCATACCCTTAAAAAAGATCATAATCGAATTTAAAGTCTCAACCACGCTTTTATAACGAATCATCTCAAAAACTATCGCGATAAAAGTTGAGATCATCATCGCTACAGGTACATTCATCTTTATGGCTGAATTTGCTGCAGCTTTTACTTCTTCAGCGGTGCTAAAGCCCATCAAAACGATAATGCTATCAAGCACGCTGCTAAAACCAAGTATTAAAACAAGCGGTATGATAGGAAGAAGCGCATAAATTTTTGGTGGTTTTTTAAGCTCCTCTTCTTTGCCAGCATTTGCGGCAAGTTCAGCTTCGATTTGTGCTGAATCAAAGATAAAATTTTCTTTTTTATCAAAATATTTTGAACAAAAATATATCGCTACGCCCACAGCGATGATGATAGGAATAGTTGTAGGCAATTGATAATTTACAAAATACACAGCCGGATCGATCTTAGCTACATCAGAAGCCATGATCACATTGCCAGAACCTGGACCATGATCGATATATTGACATATTGCAATCACGCTTAAAGCAGAAAGCTTTGAAACACCCGAACGCACCAAAATAGGATACATAGTAACCATAAGCAAAAGTGCAAGTCCAGCATGAGATGGGATAAAAAGCACTAAAAATTGAACGATAAAATACGCCACAATAAGCAAAAGCAATGGAGATTTAAGCGATTTTAAGGGCTTTTCAAACACTTTAAAAAGAGCGTAGCTTGCCCCTACATGATCCATATATGCTGAAAAACCAGCAATACACATTAAGGTTAAGCCAAGTCCAGCTAAGGTGCTTGACATTTTTTGATTGACAACTTGAAAAATATCAAAAAAGCCAAGATTTAAAGAGCCTTTTGAAACTATAGTATGAAAACCCTCAACTCCAAAGAAGCTAAAAAAACCAGCTATGCTTAGTAAAAATAAACCCGCTAAAAGTAAAGCCATATGGGCATTGACTTTTTTATAAAGCATAAAAACGAGCAAAAAAATCGCAAACAAAGAAAAAACTAAACCTAACATATATTATCCTTTAAAAGCGATAACTTCTATTTCTATACGCGAGCCTTTTGGCAAGTCTTTTACCGCAAAAGCTGAACGAGCCGGATAAGGAGCATCAAAATAACTTGCATACACTTCATTCATCTGTATAAAGTCATTGATATCAGCTAAAAATACCGTGCTTTTTAAAACGCAAGAAAAATCCATATCATTTTCTTCGAGTATAGCTTTGATATTTTCTAAAGCCTGCTTAGTTTGTTCTTTAATCCCGCCTTGAATAAATTCATTAGTTTGTGGATCAAGAGGAAGCTGTCCTGAAACAAATAAAAAGCCATTAGCCTTTCTATAAACGCTGTAAGCACCAAGTGCCTTAGGGTATTTTTGCATTTTAACTCCTTGTTAAAAAATAATTTTATAGGTAATAATATTTTATCATTGTAAGAAGGAAAAGTCAATATTTTTTTATCAAAATAATAAAAAAATATCAAATTAACACAAATTTATTAGATTTTACATTTAAATATGTGCGATCAAAAAACTCTAGTGGGCGATTGGATATGAGTTCATTGCTTTAAAGCAAGGTAAATGCTTTTTTAAAATCATCAAATTCTTATCTAAAAAGCAAAAAAAGCAAATTTACTCATTTCTTAAGGTATCAAGCACATCAACTTCAGTGGCTTTTTTGGCTGGATAATACGAGCTTAAAGCCACGATTAAACCAGCTCCTATAAGCGTAAGAATAAAATCAAACATACTTAAATCAAGTGGCAATTTACTTGAACCATACACATCAGCTGGCAAAGAGATAATATCAAAATTTCCAAGCACCCACATGGCTATAAAAGCAAGCACTACTCCAGCACAAATACCCCCACCGCCTATTAAAGAGCCAAGTGCAAAAAAGGCTTTTTTGATCTCTTGTTTGCTTGTGCCAAGTGCGAGTAAAAGAGCGATTTCACTGCGGCGGTTCATCACTATCATAAGCAAAGATGAGATGATATTTAAGCTTGCAACAAGGATAATCAGCATTAAAACTATAAATAAAGCCCTTTTTTCAAGCTCCAAAGCAGAAAATAAATTCGCATTTTGTTCCCACCAGCCAAAGACTGCAAATTCATCTCCTAAAAAGGCTTTTAAACGCTCTAAGTCCCTAAAGGCGTCATTTGAATACACATGCACGCCCTCATACACCCCGCTAGGCACATTTAAAAGCTTACGCACAGCCTCAATATCTGCAAACATATAGGCTTTATCATAAAGCAAAAGTCCAGAACTAAAGCTATATTTAACATCAAAACGTTTGGTTTGGGGGATTAGGGCTAAACCGCTTGGATTGAGATTTGAAAAGATGAGAGGAAGTTTATCATTTCTTTTAAGGCGAAATTCATCGATTAAAGCCGAACCAGCAAGTAGATCAAAGCCTTTTAACTCCTCATCTTTTAAAGCCTCAGCCACAACCTTGTTGATCTTTTTTTCATCTTGAGAATTAACACCAAAGATAATACCGCCTTCAAAGCGATTATCGCCCCTTGCGATAACTTGCGTGCTTAGATAAGGACTAAAACTAAGCTCTTCAAATTCATTTTGAAGTTTAAGGATTAAGGTATCATCAACCTGAGTATAAAAGCGAGGTAATATAGTCAGTGGATAATTCATCACAAAAAAACGTTCTTTAAAGTCTTTATCAAAGCCATTCATAATAGCCATAGCCACAAGCAAAACGCAAATTCCCACACATACACCTAAAAAGGCTAAAAGCATACACAGCATGATAAAGGGCTGATCCTTATCAAAACGTAGGTATTTTAAAAGTAGGTATTTTGGTATGCTTTTTGTGTTTTTTTTCAAGCCAAAACCCCTTTTTTAGGACCACTTTTGCCATGGCATTCTTTGTATTTTTTACCACTTCCACAAGGACAAGGGCTATTGCGTGGCACTTTTTTAAACTCAGCTTCACCCAAACTATCTTCATTTGCTCCTATTTCAACTGAGCTTTGCAAAAGCTTTTCATTTTCTTCTTGAGCCTTTTGCTCTAAGCTTTCAGAAGCACTAAAAACGACATTAAATAAAGCCTTTGTGCTATCAAGTTTGATACGTTCAACAAGCTCTAAGAAAAGATTATAGCTTTCTTTTTTATATTCTACAAGCGGATCTTTTTGATTATATCCTCTTAGTCCTATACCGGTTTTAAGTATATCCATTTGATACAAATGCTCACGCCAAGCATTGTCAAGCACTTGAAGGTATAAAATTCGCTCTACTCGCTTTTTATCAGCTTCATTTAAAAAGCTCATTTTTTGCTCATAATGCTTTTTGAGTATTTCATAAAGCTTTTCATTGATACCACCCTCATCAAGTCCTTTTAACTCAGCTTCATTAAGCTCGACATTGCATTCAAATAAAAGTCTTTGTTTTAAATTTAAAAGATCATTATCATTTTGTTCGCTTAAGAAAAAATCGCTCAAAAGATGCTGACTTAATTCACTTATATTTTGATCGATTTTTATGCTTAAATCATAATTTTCATCTAAAAGCTCATTTCTATAGCGGTAGATATTTTTTCTTTGCTCGTTGGCTACATCATCGTATTCTAAAAGGTGTTTTCTGCTTTCAAAATGCAAGCTTTCAACCTTTTTTTGAGCATTTTCAACCGCCCTTGTAACTATGCCACTTTCTATGCTTTCGTCCTCTTTTATCCCAAGCCTTTCCATTATGCCCTTAATTCTATCGCCTCCAAAAATGCGAAGCAAATTATCCTCTAAGCTTAGATAAAAGCGGCTCATACCCGGATCGCCTTGTCTGCCAGCGCGTCCTCTTAGTTGATTGTCAATTCTCCTGCTTTCATGTCTTTCTGTGCCTATGATATAAAGCCCACCTAAAGCACGCACCTCATCATCTATCTTTATATCCACGCCTCGCCCTGCCATATTTGTAGCTATAGTTACGGCTGATTTTTTACCAGCATCGGCTATGATTAGGGCTTCTTGCTCGTGGTTTTTAGCATTTAAGACATGATGAGGGATTTTTTCTTTTTTGAGCATTTCATGGAAAACCTCGCTTCTTTCTATGCTTGCAGTTCCAACTAAAACAGGTTGTCCCTTAGCATTTGCCTTTTTAATCTCCTCAATAACAGCCTTAAATTTTTCATTTTGACTTTTATAGATAAGATCGTGCTTATCCTGACGCTTAATAGGGATATTTGTAGGGATAGAAATCACATCAAGGCTATAAATTTGGCTAAATTCAGTGGCTTCAGTTTGAGCTGTGCCTGTCATGCCGGCTAATTTTTTATACATTCTAAAATAATTTTGAAAGGTAATATCAGCTAAAGTTTGACTTTCTTCTTGAATTTTTACCCCTTCTTTAGCCTCTAAAGCCTGATGAAGCCCATCGCTAAACCTCCTGCCCTCACTTAAACGCCCTGTAAATTCATCAACGATAATAACTTCTTTATTACGCACGACATAATGCACATCTTTTTCAAAAAGATTGTGAGCTTTTAAGGCTTGATCAAGCTGATGAGCTAAGATGGCATTATCAAGGCTGTATAAATTTTCTACCCCAAAAAGCTCCTCAGCCTTTGAAATTCCAGCCTCTGTAATGAGTATAGAGCGGTTTTTTTCATCAACTACAAAATCACCATTTTGTTTTTCGCCCTTTGCTAAAGCGCTTGCTTCTAAAGGCTCGCCTTTTTGCATTTTTTTAGCCACTTCATTGGCTTTGATATAGCCATCAAGAGTGCGGTTTGTTGGACCTGAGATGATTAAAGGCGTTCTTGCTTCATCGATTAATATGCTATCCACTTCATCAACGATGACAAAATTATGCTCCCTTTGCACCTTTTCATTGCTTGCAAATTTCATATTATCACGCAGATAATCAAAGCCAAATTCGTTATTTGTGCCATAAGTTATATCGCATTCATAGGCTTTTTTATGATCTTCATCGCTATTTGAGCTTGAAAGCACCACGCCTACTGAAAAGCCTAAGAAATTATAAATCGCGCTCATTTGCTCAGCGTCTCTTTTAGCTAGATAATCATTTACCGTAACTATATGCACGCCTTTACCACTCATAGCATTAAGCACTACAGGCAAGGTTGCAACTAGGGTTTTTCCCTCCCCTGTTTTCATTTCAGCTATCTTACCTTCATGAAGCACCATACCACCGATGAGCTGGACATCAAAATGCCGCATATTCAAGGTTCTTTTTCCCACCTCACGCACTATAGCAAAAACTTCACTCAGTATTTTTTCTAAGGAAGTGTGATTTTCTTGCACTTTTTTTCTTAGTTCATTAAATTCATTTTTAAGCTCTTCATCACTTAAAGCTTGATACTTTGGCTCTAAAGCGTTGATTTCATGAACTCTTTTAAAATATTTTTTCACTTCTCTATCATTTTTTGTACCAAAGAGTGATTTGATGATTTTAAGCATAATGCGTCCTTAAATTTTAAATGCAAAGTTTAATTATAGTCTTTATTTAATTAAAATTTGCTATAAAAAAGAAAGAAATTCAAATTTTTAAAGTATAATCTTTTTTGAAAATATTTATTAAAAAGGAGCAAAATTGTTAACAAAGGACTTAAAACTAGGTTTAGCCCTTTCAGGCGGAGGCATAAGGGCTTTGATCTTTCATCTTGGCGTGTTTGAGTTTTTAGCTAAGCACGAGCTTTTAGAAAAAGTTACGCATATTTCAAGCGTATCTGGAGCTTCTATGTTTGTGGGCTTATTGTATGCAAAAAATAACAATGCCTTTCCAAGCTCAAAGCAGTATATAAATGAGGTTTTACCAAACATAAAAGAACAAATTCTAAGTGTAAATTTAGAAAATAAAGCTATTTTTAAAACCTTACTGAGTTTGGGGCTTAATAAAAAAGCAAATACCATAGCTTCAGCTTTAAAAGAGTATTGGGGTATAAAAACAAATTTTAAAGACTTAGCTAAAACTCCAAAACTAAGCATACAATGCACTAGCTATCAAACAGGTAAAAGATTTATCTTTTCACAAGATGAGATAGGCGATTATGCCTTTGGCTTTGTCAAAGACTTTGACTTTGCCTTAGCTGATGCTGTGGCTGCTTCTGCTGCTTTTCCTTTTTTAATCGGCACCTTTGAACTTGATACAAGTAAATTTTCTTGGTGTGATGAAAAAGGACAAAGTATAGAACCAAAAAGCAAGCTTTTATACCTTTGGGATGGTGGAGTGTATGATAATCTAGGGCTTGAGCCTATTTATCAGATAGAAAACAATGGCACTTTAAGCCAAGAAGTTAATTTTATCATAGTAAGCAATGCTGGAGCAAGCATAAAATTTAAAGATAAAAGCAAGCTTGATCTTTCACGCATAGCTGATATAACAAGCGATCAAATCGCTATCATTAGACTACGTGCCTTTAGAGAATTTTGCAAAAATCACCAAAATGGCTTTCATCTTAAAATAGGCAGACCTTTTAGCGAGGTAGTGCAAAAACTCAAAGCCGATCAAAGCCTTGTAAGCACTTATGAAAGGCATTTTTTAGATAAAGAATCTTGCCAAAAAGTAGGACTTTATCCTACCACACTTAAAAGTCCAAGTAAAGAAGACTTTGAGCTGATTTTAAGGCAGGGTTATGAAAGTATGATTTATACTCAGCTTTGTTGTCCTTATATAGAGGATTTAAAACTTAAGCTATAAGAGTAGGTAGTCAAAAAACTGCTCTTTTACTTCAAAACTTTGTGGAAAAATACAGGCTTTTTGACACATATTATGGGGATAGCTTTAACTGCTATACAATCATTGCAAACCAAAAAAAGATGATTGTTAAAGAGTTGGCTGGTAGAGTATAAAAGCGATCAATGCTATTTATGAGAAAGAAAAAAAAGCAATTGCCCATAATGCTAATGACAAGACAAAAAGGATAAAAAAATATTTAAAAGCATACTTACAAAGTGGAGAAAAAACTCTCCACACACAAGTTAATCAAGCTTTTATATCTTGCAATAATCCACTTAAATAATCAATCGCTTGCTTTTTTCTATCTTGGAGACGCCCTTCATTTTCAGTTTGTCCCATATAGTATCCCTTTTGGATAGCATAAGGCTCTTTAATTATAGAAATTTGCTCTTCTAGCATTTGTATCTTTAAAGATTTTGGGGCATTTTCAAAAGATTCTTGTCTTTTTCTTGTATCCCAATAACTCACATTTTGTCCATAATTTTCCCTAGCATTAGCCACTACCATAGAGGCTGTGAAAAAACTATGAACTGCTAATTTTTGCTCTTTAGTGTAATTCTTAGCTTCCATATCTGCACTCATTTTGTTTCTAAAATCCTCATAATCACTTATATTTTTCTTATCAGAAAAATCATTTTTTTGTGGATAAGAGTAAATGTTATTTGTAATTTTCATATAATTTACCTAATTTGAATACGTGTACTCATTGAATTGCCAGGAGCATTAATAGAGCGAGAAGTAAATTCAAAAGGACCACTTATATTAGCAGGTTTGGAAATATCCCAAATATCTAACCAACCATCAATAATATTATCACCTGTTAAATCTATACCGTCTGAACTTAACTGTACTGCATCATTTCCTGCAAATTTAGCCCTATCATAACTGCCACCACCATAACCTGTTACACCTGTTGAAACAACAAAATAACTACCACCATGATCTTGATCGGTGATTGACTTGCCAAGCACATATTCATAGCCACCTTGAGTAGATTCAACTTCTAATATTTGAACCTCTGTTACAGGAGGAGCGGAAGCTCTCATTGTTTTATTGTTTTTATTAGCCTTATAAGCTTTTTTCATTAACTCTAAAGATTTATCAAATTTCCCATTAAGGTAATCTTGCTTATTTGGGGAATTTGGCTCTAAATAAATACTAACACCATTGCGAGTAATTTTTTCTTTATTATCTATTAATGCATTATCACTAGCATTAGCAATGCTGCAACTTAAAACACTGACAACCATAGCACTATTGATTAAATATTTAACCATGCTTACTCCTTTTAATAAAAGTCTTATTTCACACTATATAAGCAATAATTATTCCAAAAAATTAAATATTTATAAAAAAATAATAGCGTTTTTCATTTATTTTTGATATATTTTATAACTTTTCTACACATAAAAATTATTTTATAGCATATATTATATTTGTTTAAGCTCTTTTGTTATAATGATATTTTTATGTAAAGATAAGGAAAATTTTTTGTCATGTTTAAAAATATCTTATTTTTATTTGTCATTATCTTTAATGCACAAGCTTTTGATATAAATTATAAAAATTTTTCAAGCGACTTTGTGCAAAGTGTTGAAAATGCGCATTCAAAGATTGATTATAAAGGAAGCTTTATCATCACTCAAACAAAGGCTTTTTGGGATTATAAAGAGCCAAACAATAAGCAAATTTTTATCAATAATCAAGAACTTGTCATCTTAGAACCGGACTTAGAACAAGCGATCATAAGCACGCTTGATAAGGTGCCAAATCTAAGCGAGATTTTTAAGAGTGCTAAAAGACAAGATGGGCAAACCTATATCGCAAAATACGAGCAAATCACTTACACTATAAAACTTAAAAATGATGAAATTTCAAGTATTAGCTATAAAGATGATCTTGATAATAAAGTCCTTATTGAGCTTTCTAATCAAAAAAGAGATACGCTTATCAATGAAGAAATATTTAAAGTAAAAATTCCTGCAAATTTTGATATCTTGCGCTAGGATTTTTTTATGTTTGAACTTGCTTGTTTGCTTGCTATAATACTTGTTTTTGGTGTTATACTAAGCTTTTTTAATATCATAAAAATCAAAAAACTTGAAAATGAACTCTTTCTTTTTAAACTCAAATTTACAAACCTAAGCGAAAAACTGCAACTCCTAGAAAAGAAAATACACACTTTACACACACAAAATGATGAAAAACCCTCTATTCAAACAGAACAAAACCTTGCCTTAAAAAGCGCAAAAAATCCTCATTTCAACCTTGATAAAAAAAGCACTCAGCTTCAAAGTATAAAAACAAACTCCTTTGATATCCCAAAATCCTCATTTGCGGTATTTAATTTCAAATTTGAAAATTTCTTTACGCAAAAATTTTTAATCATAGTTGCTGGCTTGTTTTTAGTGCTTGCTGGCTTATTTTTAATCAAATACTCCATAGAAAATTCCCTCATCACTCCATTAACAAGGCTCATTTTAGCAACTTTTTTTGGGTTATTGTGCGTTGTTTTTGGGCTTATCTTGCACTTTAAAAAGCTTAAAATACCAAAGATAAAGATCGTTCAAACTAACCTTAGCTTAAACTCACAAATTCTTATTTCGGCTGGGTTTGTAATTGAGTTTTTAAGCGTTTATGCAGCATTTAAATTATATGATTTTATTGGATTTAAACTCTGCTTTGTCCTGCTTTGTGTGCTGAGTATAATCTTACTTTTTGGTGCTTTAAAATTTGGTGTTTTGTGTGCATATTTTGGCTTAATTGGAGCTTTTGCGACACCTGTTTTGCTTAGTGATGGAACATATAATGGGGCATTTTTATTTGGATATTTGTTTGTTTTTTATATCTTGCAAGCCTTTTTAAGTCACAAAAAAAATTTTATATATGTTAATTTCATCGCCTTGCTTTTGTGTGTATTTTATATTTTGCATTTTATCTTTTTTAAACTAAGCGAATATGAGGGCTTTTTAAATGCCTTTGTTTTACTATTTATGCTTTGCATAGCTTGCTTTAGCATACTTTTATACCGCGCAAAAATGCTCCTTTTTATCTTCAGCCTTTGTTTGAGTTTTATTTGCTTTTTTAGCTTTTTTGCTTTAGTGCAAATGAGCCTTATAGAATGGACTATATTTGGGCTTTTAGTTGTATTTTGTTTTGCTTATACTTATCTTAAAAATACCTTATATAATTTTTTACCATTATGTTTTTCGCTTTTGGTATTTTTAAGCACCATAATAAGCCTTTATCTACAAGATAAAAGTATTCTTGTGCCTTTTATATGCTTTTTTGTTTTATTTGGCGTTCTAGCTTGCGCGCTTTGCTTTAAACAAGCCTTTTTTATACGCCTTGTTATAGGCATTGTGAGTGTATTTTATCTCTGTTCTTTCGTGCTTAAAAGTGAAGTCGAGGCATTTTTTATCCTGCCTTTGCTCGCACTTGTTTTAAGTCTTTTGACAGGCTTTTTTAGCCTTAAATTCAAAGAAAATTTAAGCTTTCAGGGTAGCATTTGGCTCTTTTTCATCGCCTTCTTTCACCTCGCTTACGAGTTGCTTGATCCTTCATATCTTGCTTATGTGCTTGCTTTTGAGTGGGCGTTGTTTGCTAGTTTGTTGTATTGTGAGACAAAATTTGAACTTTTGGCTCTTAAAAACTCAAATTTACAAGCTCATTTAAGTATCGCAAGTATTTTAGTTCTTGCCATGCTTTGTGTTTTTCCTTATTTTAACGCCCTTTATGAGCTTATTTTGGCTCTTTTTATACTTTCAAAAAGCGTTGATATACTGCTTTGTTTATGCTTTGTTCTTAGCACTGGTGTGAGTTTAGGGTTTTTATACAAAGCACAAAAATTAAATAAAATAAACTTTATTTTGCTAGCAAGTTCTTGTTTGTTTTTTAGCATTTTATTTATACAGGCTTTGATTTTAGCTTCTTTTAGTTCTTTTGAGTATGCAAAATACTGCTTGAGCTTTACTGCGTTTATGTTTTTAAGCCTAATATTCCTCCATGCTTATAATAAAAATACTTTGTTTTACAATATTTTTGTGTGTTTTGGAGCAAAAGCAGTGTATGATCTAAGCATAGTGTTGATCTTTGATAATGCCCTATTTTCAAGACTTTATACGCATTTTTACAAAGAAGACTATCCTCAAGCTTTTGAACTTTTAATGATGATTATCTTGAGTTTTGTTTTACCAAGCTTTTACTTTTTCAAGCTTAAAAACAAGCTCCTTGAATTTCATAAAATCACACAAAAAATAAGTTTAATCTTTGATGTTTTGGTTTTTGTTTTTACTCTTTTAAGTCTCATTGCTTTGATCCGCTTTGGCTTTTGGTATTTTAATGAAAATCTAGGCTTTGGAAGTCTTTGTCTTGCTAAGGCATTTTTTGACAAAAGTATAAGCACTTTTGAAAATTATACCTACAGCTTTGCTTTTGTATTTGTGGGTGTGATCTTGCTCTTTCTAGCCTTTAGAAATCCTGTTTTGCGAATTTATGCTTTATTATTATTTGCCATAAGCATAATAAAACTCTTTTTTATCGACATAAGCTCAAGCACTGGTGTATTTAAAATATTGCTATTTTTTAGTGTAGGCGTGATTTTTCTTTTAAGCTCTTATTTTTATTCAAAGAAATTTCTAAGGCATAAATAGTGAGAAAAATTTTTCTTTTTGTGCTGCTTTTATCCTCTATTTTTGCTGACGAAGACTTTTTAACGACGCTCAAAAAAGAATTTATCAAAGCCAAAGATGAAGGAAAGCCTGCTTTGATTATCCCTATTAACACTTGGCATAATCGCTGGTTTTATGATGATGAGCACCTCAGCAGATACAACGAAAAGCCTTTGGGACTGGGTTTTGCCCAGTGGATTAGCGAAGAAAAGATAAATTATGGACTTTTTGGCATTGTTTTTAATGACTCAAACTATCATATTCAAACAATGTTTGGCTATATCAAACACTATCATCTTAATGATGATGCGGTGAAATTCTCACTTGGTTATATTGTCGGACTTACTCAAAGAAAGGAGTATTGGTATATACCAATACCCTTACCCTTGCCAAGTGCAAGTTTAAGCTATAAAAAACTCGCCGTTCAATTTGCTTATGTGCCGAGCGTTAAAAACAACGGCAATGTGCTTTTTTCGTGGATTTCTTGGACTTTTTAGTCCTCTTGTTTCTTAGAAATCGTTTCGATATTGCTTCTATTTTTTTCAATCAGCAAGCGATTTTTTTCAACAATTTGTTTAAGCTCCTCAATATCAGCCTTCATCGCCTGAATGTGGCTTTTAAAAAGCTTGATCTTTCTTTCATAGCGATTAACAAGCAAAAATACGATAAACAAAAACACAAGCACGATGCACCAAAATGCAACATTTATCATTTTATCCTCCTTAAAAGGTTTTAGTATGCCACATTTTTACTTAAACTAATCTATAAAACGTTTTTGCAAATCCCCAAAAAACTCTATACGTCTATCACGCAAAAAGGGCCACCACCTGCGAACATTTTCACTTTGTTTAAAATCAAGCTCTAAAACCTTACAAAGCTCTTTATCATCAGCCCTAAAAAGCTCCTCACCTTGCGGACCATAGACAAAAGAATTTCCCCAAAACCTTATGCCATTTGCTTTATTGCTTTGATCTTTTTCAAAGCCAACGCGATTAACCGCCACCACAGGCAAGCCATTAGCGATCGCATGTCCTCTTTGCACCCCAAGCCACGCCTCAAGCTGTTTTTTTCTTTCTTGCTCGCTATCCTCATCAAAAGAACCTATAGCGGTAGGATAGATAAGCAAATCAGCCCCTTTTAAAGCCATAATCCGCGCAGCCTCAGGAAACCACTGATCCCAGCAGATCAACACCCCAAGCCTACCCACGCTAGTATTTATAGGCTCAAAGCCAAGATCACCAGGCGTGAAATAAAATTTCTCATAAAATTGCGGATCATCAGGTATATGCATTTTGCGGTATTTACCAGCCACGCTGCCATCTTTTTCAAACACCACAGCCGTGTTATGATATAGTCCAGCACTTCTCTTTTCAAATAAAGAAGTTAGCAACACCACTTCATTTTCACGCGCAAGCTTGCTCCAAAATGCCAAGTCTTTTTCATACTCTTCAGCCAAGTCAAATTTACTCACATCCTCACTTTGACAAAAATACTCGCTTTGATGAAGCTCACTTAAGCAAACAAGCTCTGCTCCTTGCTCTACTGCTTCTTTGATAGCCTTTATGCTATGTTTAAGCATAGCTTCTTTACTGCCTTGAAATTTGTGCTGAATGAGTGCTATTTTCATCTTTTATCCTCTTTATAAACTCAAAAATATTATATCAAATTTGCTTTGTTTTCGCTTATCTTTGCCCTAAAAAGCGGTTTTGACAAGCACAATGAAGTGAGCCATTTTGTCTTAGAAATACCCTTGCATCAACGCTGATAATCTTTCTTTGAGGTAAAGCCTTTTGAAGTCTTTCTTTGATAAGCTCGTCCTTTTCATCAGCATAGCTTGGCAGTATCAATGCCTCATTGATAAAAACAAAATTTGCATAACTTGCTCCAAGCCTTCTTCCTTCATAATACAAAGGCTTTGGTAAAGGCAGTTCAACAAGCTTAAAACCCGTTTTTTGAAGCTCTTCTTTCATCTTTAAAAGAGGCAAAAAATGCTCATCTTCTTCATCTTCACAAATACAATGAGCTATAGTTTCTTCATCGATAAAACGCGCTAAGGTATCAATATGTGAGTCTGTATCATCGCCTTTTATAAAGCCATTTTCTAGCCAGATGATTGTTTTGAGATTAAAAATTTGTTTGAGCTTTGCTTCAAGTTCGCTTTGATTAAGATGAGAATTTCTATTTTCATTTAAAAGGCAAGTTTTGGTTGTAAGCATAACACCCTGCCCGTTAAAATCAATGCTTCCACCCTCTAAAATAAGATCAATTGTTCTTAGCTTGCTTTTAAAATGCTGTTTAAAAAGCTTAGAATTAACTTCATTATCAAGCTGGCTTTGAAATTTATTGCCCCAAGCATTAAAGCTAAAATCTAAACTCATCAGCCTTTCATTCTCACAAATATCAATAGCACCATAATCTCTTATCCAAGTATCATTCGTATCACACTGAAAAAACTCAACATTTTGAAAGTCTTTAAAAGGCTTAAAATCAGCCTCATTTGGAGCAATGAGTAAGACTTTTTGATACGCACTTACAGCCTTTATAAAGTCTTTATAGCCTTGTAAAATCTCATCTAAATAAGGCTTCCAATCAGTTTTTTCATGAGGTAAAGCCAGCATTAAAAGCTCTTGTTTGCTCCACTCGGCAAGGGTTTTTATCATTTTTATACCTTTTTTGCTAAATTCTAACACATTTTGCTTAAAATGCTTTTATAAAAGCTTGATAAGCTCTTTAGCAAGCAGGTTTTGAGGAGTTAAGCCTATGAATTCTTTTGTTTTAAAGCCTTCTTTATCATACAGCACGATTACAGGCACGCCATATATCCCGCCTACAGCCTTAGAAAAAAACTCACTCGCCTTTCTTTCATAAAAAAGTGTAAAATCAAGCTCTTTTTCATCTGCCCATGCTAAAGCGTCTTTTTCATCTTTAGCATCACCTAAGATAGTTAAAAAATCAAATTCATGAAGCTTTCTTAGCTCTTTTAAAATCGCAATTTGTTCTTTACATACCCCACAATCTTTTGTAAAAAATACCAAAGCAAAGGGCTTTTCTTGCTTAAAATCAAGTTTTTTTTCAAAACCATCAAAACTAAACTCATATATTTTGTTTGAATTTAAGGCTTTAAAATTATTTTCAAAGCAAGCACTAAAAAATAGGGCTAAAGCAAGGATAAAAGCTTTTCTTGCAAGCTTTGCCATGGCTTATCTCCTATGATTTTTTCTTGCACTATGCCATCTTTGATGATAAAAGTTGTTGGCAAAGCAAAAACAGCATATCTTTGCCAAGAAATGTCTAAATCATCTTTTAAAAGCACTATATGCTCGAGTTTAAA
Organism: Campylobacter sp. MIT 12-8780; assembly: GCF_006864535.1. Taxonomy (NCBI): domain Bacteria; kingdom Pseudomonadati; phylum Campylobacterota; class Epsilonproteobacteria; order Campylobacterales; family Campylobacteraceae; genus Campylobacter; species Campylobacter sp. MIT 12-8780. The sequence goes on along the minus strand of NZ_QHLL01000005.1, from coordinate 21,164 downwards.
CTCTTTTTTGATTGAGGCAATGACTTCTTTTTCATCGACTGAGTTGATGGCTAGGGCTGTGATTTTATCTTGATTGTTTTTAACAAACTCATCAAGTAAAGGAAGTTCTTTAATGCAGGCTGCACAACCATTTTCAAAAAAAACTATGATTTTAAGTCTTTGATTAAAATCGCTTAATTTTACTGGCTCGCCTTGTAAATTTTTAGCCAAAATAGACGGCGCTTCCTTGCCTAGCTCGGCTCTTTTTTCGCCCTCGCACGCTAAAAATACAAGGCTTAAAATAAGGCTAAAGATACATTGAAAAGCTCTCATTGCATCACTCCATGCGAAAGGATAATCATCTCATCAGCTTGTTTTGCTAAGGCTTCATTGTGCGTGATGAGCACTATACTTTTGCCTTCTTTTTTAAGTTTTTGCAAAAGCTCAAGCACGATTTGCTCGTTTGCCTCATCTAAATTTCCAGTTGGTTCATCGGCAAGCAAAAGCTCTGGGTTATTAATCAAAGCCCTTGCTATGCAAAGTCTTTGCTGTTCGCCTCCGCTAAGCTGGCTTGGTAAATGACTAAGGCGGTGTGCTAAACCCACTTTTTCAAGCACAGCCTTAGCATCGCTTTGTTCTATACTTGAGTGATAGTATTGTGCAAGCATGACATTTTCAAGAGCATTAAGATAAGGGATAAGATGAAATTGCTGGAAAATCAACCCTATTTTTTCACGGCGAATTTTTATCTTTGCTTCTTCATCAAGCTCATCTGTGTTTATACCATCTAAAAAATAATGCCCAAAACTTGGAATATCAAGCAAAGAAAGTATGTTTAAAAGTGTTGATTTGCCACTTCCTGAAGGTCCCATGATACTGAGCCACTGCCCTGTTTTTAGGCTAAAATTTATATCTTGTAAGGCTTTTAACTCGCCAAAATTCTTAGATAAATGTTCTACTTTGATAATTTCTTTCATTTACTCACCTTTCAAATTCTCACAAATATTAATCTTTAATGCCTTTTTAATAGGAAAATACGCCGCAAAAAAGACAAAAACAAAGGCTATACACAGAGCAAAAAAAGCAGCTTTAAAGCGAAAATCAATGCCAGCATTAAAGATCAAATAGCCAAAAATATTTGCCAAAATATAGCCAAAAATCACTCCAAAAATACAAGCAATAAGGGTTAAAACAAGGCATTCTAAAGCAAAAAGCTTGATAATATCTTTTTTTGAGCCACCTAAGGCTAAATGCAAGGCTATTTCTTTTTTTCTTGAAAAGATGATAGAGCTAAGCGTGGTATTTACGCTTGTTGAAGCGATGATTAAAACCACAAGCACGATTAAAAACATTAAGGCTTTAAGCTTATCAAGCACCAAACCTTCACTTAAGGATACAGATGAAATAGGCTTAGCAAACAATTCATCATTACTAAGCTGCAAAGCTTTTTCACTCACTTGCTTAAAATCTCCATCAACCAAAGCCTGAGCATAGTGTATGCCAAAATATCCACTTAAGTTTTGCACCACAGCCAAATCAGCGATAAGGAGGCTATCAAGTTCATCAGAGCTGTGAATAATGCCTTTGATTTTAAGCTTTATGCTTTTTGAATTTAAGGGATTAAAAAGCTCAAGTTCTGAGCCTATTAAGTCCTCAAGCTTTGCTTGCTTGTTGCCACTAATGAGCCTTGCGGCTAAGTCTATGCCTAAAAAAGCTGAGTTTTGATCAAAGCTGCTTAAAGAAAAATTTCCAAATCTTGCTTCAATAAAAGGCTTGCTTAGCTTTAAAGCCTTAAAATCAGTGCCTAAAACAAGAGTATCTTGCCCCCATGCATTTAAAAAAGTATAAAGATAAGGCGTGATTTTAAGCTCTTTTGCAAGCTTTTTATAGTTTTCATTGCTGATAAGCTCATCTTCTTTGGTGGCTGAGATAGTAAGATTTGCCCCATAAGCTTTTAATTCTTTAGAAAGCCTAGTATCAATGTCAAAATAAATATTTAAAAAAGCCACACTTACACAAACAGCAAGAAAGATAGCCAAAACCATAATAAAAACGCGTTGATATGAAAAAATAAGGCTTTTAAAAAGCTGTTTTAAGACAAAGTCATTTACCATAAAGCACCTGCACTTCGCTTTGTTCGCTTATGCTCCTTAATGCAAACAAGCAGGCTAAAAGCACAGCTAAGCCAGCAAAAACCATACAAAGCGGTAAAATGATAAAAGAAATAGGGATAAAATAAGCAAAGATATTTAAAGCAATAAGCTCACTTAAAGCTACTCCAAAAACAAAGCCAAAAAAAGCTGCGATGAGTGCAACGCATAAGTTTTCACCAGCAAAAATAAGATAAATTTGTCCTACACTTGCTCCTAAAACCCTTAAAAGTCCTATTTCTTTCTTTCTTGCGTGAAGCTCAGAACTCATCAAAGAAGCAATGGCTATGGAAGAGATGATAAGAGAGATTAAGGCTGTGGCGATCATGAGGGTTTGAATTTTTGTAACGATTAAATTTTCAGCATCTGAAATAGCAGTTTGAGCCTTTGCACTCGCTCCTTGAAAATCTTCTTCGATCTGATAGGCTATGGAGCCAACATAAGCCGTGCAAAACCACATATCAAACTCAACACTATCAAGCGAGCTAGCTCCCAAACGCCTTGCTTTTTGAGCCAAGTCATTTTCAGGTATGGTTAAGGCTGAAACCTCAGCTTTAAAAAACAAGCCTTCCTTGTGCAAAAGTTTTTGAGCTAGGGCTAAAGAAGTGATGATTTTATTTGCGTTTTTATCAAAATTATGTACTATGCCTACAACCTTGACTTTTTGATCGTTAAGCACAAATTCATCATTTAAGCTCAAAGCATTTTTACTTGCAAACTCATCGCCCAACATCACTTCATCTAAACTATCATCATTTGCATATCGCCCATTAATCTTAAGCACAGGATAAAGTTCTTTTATACCGGTGTGAAAATCATCTTCATCAGCTATATCAAGCTTTTTATCAAAATAAGTGCCTAGTATGCTTACTTGCTTATCATTCATCATCACCTTGCCTTCTAAAAAAGGTGCAAAAGCTGTGATATTGTTTCGCCAAAAAATTTCTTTTATGGTGTGAAGCTTTGATTCTTCAAGATAGCTTTTATCTTTTAAAGGCTCAAGCACCTTATCGCCAAGTTCTACGCTCAAACTTGCGCCCTTTGGTAAAACGATGATATTTGCACCATAACTTCTTAGTTCTTTGCTTAACTCATTGCCTATGCCAAGCGTGATATTAAGCATAGTTGCAAGCAGCAAGCTTGCTAAAAAGCAGCTTAGAAAGACAAGAACTTTTTGGGTTTTATTTCTAAAGATAGAATTTTTTATCATTTTTAAAAGCATGCTTTATCCTTGAGTTTTAAACACGGCACTAAGATTGTGATCGAGATATTGTTCAGGCTCTTTTTTAAACGCCTCATAATTTTCTTCATTATCAAAATAATAAGTCAGCCCAGCATAGATATAAGAATACCTTGCTTTAAGGTTGATCAGCTTAGTTTTAGAAACTGGATCTTGCACCTCAAGTTCTTTTACCTCAGTAAAGAAATTTGAACCCTTAATCACATCTTCAAGTTTTATGCGTATCTTTTCTCCATCAAATTCATAGGCTAGTGGGATAGGATTGCACCCACCTTCCTTGCCTACACTAGGTAGAAAAATCCGCACATTACAACTAATACAAATAAGCTCACTGCCCCTTTGCACATAGCCCATATCCCCACAAATCGCACAAGCATCAAAAACAGCTACCGGCGCATCTTTATCTTCTCTTTTGTTAATCAAAAAAAAGCGTATAAGCTTGCCCTCACTGCTAATATATGCAAAGCGGTGGAGTTTATTGTCCCTTAATAAAGCCATATCAAAGACAAACTCGGCATTTTCATTTGGTAGAAGCTCGGTTGGCGTATCTATGCTTATAGGGCGTAAAGAGATAACATGAAAATACAAAATCACGCCAAAAGCAAGGACAAAACTTGCAAAATTTACGGCAAAATAAGCATTTAACTTTGCATTTAAAGCCTTGATTTGTCTATAACGCATATCAAATAAATGCTCTTTTTTAAGTTCAAACACCTTAAATCTTAAAAGCAAAAATGCCAAAACAAGCAAAAAAATCAAATACGCATACACAAAAAATTGTGCATAATACACACTTTTTGCCACATAAGAAAGCAAGAGCGAATAAGTATAGATCAAGTCTTGTCTCATGGCTGTATGAAGTATATTTGCAAGAGCACTATTAAGCTCGCAAAGCAGCATAAAAGCAAAAAAGATAAAGCTTAGGCTTTGATTAAACTTGTACTGCCACCTTAAAAAAAAGAAAAAAATTAAAGCTAAGATTAAAGCTAAAATGATAAAGGCTAAGGATTTTATAGCCTCACTATCAAGTAAAGAGCTTGTAAATATAGGAAAATCCTGACTTAAAACATAATATCTTACACCAAAAGCAAAAGCAGTGATAAAGATAAAAACAAGCCTTAAAAACAAAAGCTCTTTTTTAAAAAAGCTTAAAATAAAAAGTACAAAGCTACTAAAAAGTAAAATATAAGCAAAAAAAGCTAAGCCTTGAGTTCTAGCATAAGCACTTGCAATATAAAAGGCAAAATACGCAAAGACAAAAGCAAGAAAAATCCACAAAAAAACAAAGCCAAATCTTTTAATACGCACGCTTGCAAGGCTTGCTATACAAAATAATGGCAAAAGCACGCTAAAAGCGTGAAAAAAATATATACTCAAATGAAAGCCTTTTTATACTTAAATTTAAACCATTGCTTAAAGCAGAACTAGGCATTTTCAAGCCAAATTCTAGCCTAACTTAGTTAAAAAGAGTTTTAAATTTAAATATAAAAGCCTCTATTATAGAGGCTTTACACTCATTTAGGAGCGCCTGTGTATTTGAATTTATAGCTTACCTTAAATGGTTCAAACCACTTGCCAACGCCTGTTTCAGCGTCTGTATGACGACCAAAACCTTGTTTTTCTGGATTAGTAATCACATAAGTTAGTTCATAATTTCCTGGACCAAATTTACCACTTTTGTCTTTTTCCATAGCGATATTTGCACCATAGTGAGGACCATCATCAGCCACCATAGGCATAAAAGTTCCTCTTTTTACTCCATTTGTATCAAGGTTTTTAAGCTCATAAGCTATGCTAAGATATGGTATCCAAAAGCCTTCTGGAAAGCCGTTTTTATTGCCCTTAATAGCGTGAATATCAGCTTCAAGGTGAATATCAGCTAAAGAAGCTGCTAAATCAATACCACGTGGCTCCATTTCTATAGGCTGAAGATACACAGCAGCTATTTCCATGCCATTAATCTCATGTGGATCGCCAATTGGCACCTCTGCGCTGAATGCGTTGCTTGTAAACACAGCTGCTGCTGCGATGCTTAATAATGCTTTTTTTAACATTATCTAACTCCTTTTTTAGTGAATTTTTGTGTTATAACAATGCCCAAAATGAGCAAGATTAAAACTATAAACTGAGGAATGAGCGTTTCATAGTATGGATAAACCCCAAGCCACAAAATAGGCTCAAAATGAAAAGGCAAGAGTGAAGGCGTGATAAGTTTGCCCTCGATAAGCTCGCCTATGCCCTTGCCTGTAAAGACAAAGATCATATAAAAAATGATATAAGAGACTATATAAAAAAACTGCTTCACTGGAATTTTAATCGCTCCAGCCTTAAGCAAGAAATAAAGCACAACTAACAAGGCTAAGCCCACGCCAAGCCCTATAAAAATAGCTGAATAATCAGTGCTTGTCTTTGCATCAAAGAATAAGGCTTGATAAAAAAGCACAGTTTCAGCCCCTTCTCTATATACAGCTAAAAAGACTGTAAGCCAAAGCGTTTTAGCTGAATTATTTGAGATGGCTTCTAAGGCTTGTCCTTTGATATAGCTTGCCCATTTTTGATTGTGTGCGTTTGAAAGCAGCCAAAAGCCCACATAAAAGAGCAAGGCTACAGCTATAAGCATGGTAATGCCTTCTATAAGCTCTCTGCTTTGCCCTGAGTTTTCTTTGAAAATCCAAGAAACAAAAAAGGCAGTGATAAAACTTAAAACTATCCCTGTTAAAAGGGCTGAATAGGCTATATTTAAGCGGTTTTTATTGCCACTTTGAATAAGATATGAAACTATAGCCACCACGATGATTAAGGCTTCTAAGCCCTCTCTTATAATGATACCAAAAGCCCAGATGAAAAGCGAATACGGCGTGCTTGTTTGCACTAGATCAACAGCCTTGCTAAGCTCGGCATTTAAGGCGTCAAAATTAGCTTTTAAGGCTGATTTATCAGCACTTGATTTGATCAAAGCTACACCTTGAGAAAAAAGGCTTTCTATCTTGAGCTTTAAGCTGCTATCAACAGCACCAACTTTACTTTCCATGCCACTTGCTTCAAAGATGTCTAAATAGGTATTTTGCAAGGCATCTATACTTGAGTTTGAAAAACCTTGATAATCATCAAGTATATTATCTAAGGCTATGCGTATATCATCAGCAACCTTTGAATAATCCCTAGTATTTATTTCATCTTCATTAAAGCCTTGCACCTGTATCTTTGCAAACTGCTCCTTTGGAATTTGTAAAAAAGCATTAAAAAGCAAGTCTTCTATATCCTCAAGCTCATTTCTTAGGGTTTTTTCATCGATGTTTTGTTCATTGATCTTAGTAATGAGTGAGCGAATGGCGGCTTGAATTTTTCTATCAAGTCCAGCTGTAGTGTGATTGCTTATAGCAATTTCTACTTTTGAGTTTCTATACTCATCAAATAAAGCACTATTAAGATAATCCTTAGCCTCTTGGAATTTTTCATTTTTAAAACTGCTTGCAGCTTGGTTAAATTTACCCGAGATGGTATCAAGCAAGAATTGCAACTTAGGCTCAAGAGCTGAGGCATTTTGAAGCTGGGCTATGACATCGGCGTCATTTTGAGAATTTAAATTATTTGAATTGTTTTCATTATCTATGTTGTTTGTATTTGAAGTATTTGAGCTTTCATCACTTGATGCCCCAAACATAGAAGCAAATAAAGCATCAGCTTCAGCCTGTCTTTTGGCATTTTCTTCAAGTGAAGACTTCGCAGCTTCTTCATCGCTTAAGCCATCTTGGGTTTTTTCTGCCTTAAGCCTAAAGCCTGTTTGAATGATAGGTGCAACCTCGTCAAGATCAAAAACAAGCCCTTCTATAAGAGCAGTGATATGAGCTAGATTGGCTTCATCTTTATACATACGACGCAAATTAGAAAATTTACGCTCCATAGTAATAGCCTTACGTCCTATGTTGCGTCCTATAGTGCCTTCCATATTCTCAAAATGCTGAAAATAAGCGTCCTCAACCTTTTTCTTTGCTTCATTTGCCTTGCCATCTTTATAGAGTGTTAAGCTCTCATTTAAAAGCCCCTTAATAAGCTCAGCTTCAGCTATATAATCATCAACGCGAGCAAAACTAAAACTCACACTCAAAAACAAAAAGGCAAAAAATAATCTTATCTTTAGCATTAGCTTTCCTTAAAAATATCCCAATAATGCTTTTAATACTATTGTAGTTATTTGTATATTTGATAAAAGTGTAATACTTATTAGCTTAATTTTAGATAAAAGTTATCAAAATTAGAGCTTGTTGATAGATTTTTTAAAAAAACCTTGAAAGATCAAGGTTTTATGGGGCTTCATAGCATTTTTATTTTACTCACTGAGATCATCATTCATTTTCGAAGTCACTTCAAGCAAATCAAAAGCAGCGATAAATTGGTCTAAATCCTCATAATGAAGCACAAATTCTTCAAGCAAAAGCTCTATATCATCTCGACTTAACTCAAGATAAGCAGTTCTATCATTTGGATTTTCTACCCTAACAACCATTGTTAATCCTTTGTTGTAATTTTCATCTGCAATTATATAAAAAATTATTAATAAAATGTTTAAAATGATACTTTTTTACAGAAATTCACATTCTTTGTAATTTTCGCGTTCGTTTTTACTCATTTTTTGGCAAATTAAGCACAAACCTTGAGTTTAAAAAGCTTTATTTCAAGCTAAAATCGCTCTTAAATTCGCAATGTATTCTTTTACATTTTTTTCTTGCATTAAACTTGATCGCAAGCAAACACCTGAGATTGAGCTTTCTTTGAGCTGGGTTAGAGTCTTTAAATTTATACCTCCTACAGCATAAATAGGAATTTTAGCATTTTTACATAACTCATTTAAAAAATTTAGTCCTTTTGGTGCTAAATCTTCTTTGCAAGAGCTTTCAAAAATATGCCCAGCTATAGCATAATTGCACTTAAAATACTCAGCCAAAAAAAGCTCTTCTTCACTATGCACTGAAGTGCCAATAAGATGAAAGTATTTCACAAGTCTAGGTTCAGCCTTTAAGATATCTAAAGGGCAGTGAAAATACCTGTGATTTAGCTTTAAGGCGACCTTATCAAAATAATGCAAAATGCAAGTTGTTTTGTGCTTTGCGCAAATTTTTAATACCTCTTTAGCTAGATCATAATACTTTGCTTCGCTAAGTTCTTTTTCCCTTAAGATCAAAGCATCGATTTTTGCTTTTGCAAGCCTTTCAACACGTTTTAAAAAGTCCTCTTCACAAAGCTTGCTCTCAGTAATAGCAATGATTTTTTTAGCCCACATAAATACTATCACTCATCACAGCTTGTAATTTTGCTTTTTTAAGCATAGAAAAAACCTCAGCCACGCTTCGCTCATCGCTGATTTGAAACTGATCATCGCCTTTTTTCTCGCCTGAATGCTCGCCTATACCTACTGAAACCCCAGCTGAAATTTTAGTCGCTACTATGTCAATGATCTTATCTCTAAAGCCAGCCCTTTCTCGCGTTGAAACCACTATATTTGCAAAGGGTAAAAAAATCCTATACGCACATAAAACCTGTAAAAGTCTTGCTTCAGTTACATCTTTTGGGCTGATTTTGCGGTTACCTAAAATGGGACGAAGTCTTGGTGCAGAAAGTGAAAGTTCAGCATGAGGATAAGCTTTTTGCAAAAAATAAGCATGCAAGGCTGTAGCAAGGGCGTCTTTTTCAAACTCATCTATACCAAGCAAAGCCCCAAAGCCAACCCCTCTCATACCAGCTTTTAAAGCCCTTTCTTGTCCATTAAAGCGGTAAGGAAAGACGCGTTTTTCCCCAAAGATATGAATTTTTTCATACTTTTGGGCATTATAAGTTTCTTGATAAATAGTCACAAATTCACAGCCATTTTTATGTAAAAGCTCGTATTCATCAACATTCATCACATAAACTTCTACCCCAACGACTTTAAAATACTCCTTAGCAATCTTACAAGCTTGTGCGATATACTCCACACTTGCATGCTCTCTTCCCTCTCCAGTAAGTAAAAGCACTTCTTGCAAGCCTGTATCAGCTATGGCTTGCATCTCAGCTCTTATTTCAGCCTCACTGAGTTTTGCTCTAGCTATGGCATTGCCCTTTTGAAAGCCACAATATACGCATTTACTTTCACAATAATTACTCAAATAAAGCGGAGTAAAAAGAGCGATAGAATTTCCAAAATGCCTTTTTGTAAGCATTCTTGCCTTAAAAGCAAGCTCTTCTAAAAAAGCACTTGCTGCTGGACTAAGCAAGGCTTTTAAGCCTTCTATACTTAAGCTTTCACTTTGCAAGGCTTTTAAAACCTCAGCTTGAGTATAATTTTCTTTGTGATAAGAACTCACTTGGGCTAAAACATTTTGAAGCACCTTAGAATGAATTTCTTGCATATTGCTTTCATATTCAAACACACTTTTTTTACTCATTTTTTAATCCCTTAAAAAGCCAGTAAGTGGAGATGAAGCCCTAGCAAGCTTACTTTGCCCTGCTATGCCAGCTAAAAAGCCTTCCCTGCCAGCTTCTATAGCGAGTTTAAAAGCTCTTGCCATTTGAGGGATATTTGAAGACAAGGCTATAGCGGTGTTAATCATCACCGCACTTACACCCATTTGCATAGCCTCGCACGCTTGTGCTGGACTGCCAAGTCCTGCATCAACGATGATAGGTAAATCAAGCTCATCAAGTAAAATTTGAATAAAATCCTTAGTTCTTAAGCCCTTATTTGTGCCTATGGGTGCTCCAAGTGGCATGATAGCAGCCGCTCCAGCATCACGCATAGCCCTTGCTGCATAAAGGTCTGGATACATATAAGGTAAAGGCGTAAAACCTTCTTTTGCAAGCAGTTCAACAGCCTTTATGCTTTCATAATTATCTGGTAAAAGATACTTACTATCTCGTATCACTTCTATTTTAATCATTTCAGCCCCACACAGCTCTCTTGCTAGCTGAGCTATTTTTAAGGCTTCCTCAGCCGTCCTTGCTCCGCTTGTATTTGGCAAGATAGTGATATTTTTAGGGATATAATCAAGTATATTTTCAAGCTTACCTGTATGAGCGCGTCTTAAAGCAAGGGTGATAATCTCAACATTTGCCTCTTTAATCGCCGCTTCAATAAGCTCAAGGCTAAATTTACCAGAACCAAGTATAAAGCGAGAATTAAACTCAAATTTTCCAAGTTTTAATGTATGCAAAGTATAGTCCTTATTTTTTGTCAATTTTATAGCATTCAAGCTTAAAAAAATGTGAGAAAGGGTTTAAATGAAGAAAAAAACTTAAATTTTATCTTTATTTTTCAAAATGGTTTCAAAACTTTGTAAGGATTGTTTGATCTTTTGACTTTCAAGTTTTCTTGTGATAAAAACGAGCTTTGAGCCATTTTGTTCATCTTTTTTAATATGGCTTGGTGTGTGCATGATATGCAAAACAGCGTTGATATTCACTAAAAAATCCTCTCCTGTATCAATAATGCCTTTTACTCTTAACACCTGCGTTCCGTATCGGTGCAAAAGCATACTTAGCCATATGCCAAAAGCACTCCAATTTACACTATAATCAAATTCTAAAGCCAAACTTTCAAAATCTTCTTCATGCGTTTTTATAAGGCTAAAGTCTTGAAATTTAGCCTTTTTATCCAAAGAAAATAGCTCTTCATGACTAAAATCTTGTTTATCAACAATACTTGCGCTTGGATTTAAGCTTTGAAGCTCTTGTATTAAGCTTTTATCTGCTTTTTTAAGATCAGTTTTTGTAAGCATTATGCTATCGGCTAAAATGATTTGATCTTTGGCTTCTTGATTTTGCAAGTGTAAATGAGCATTAAGCGTATCAACGCACACAAGAGTATTTTGCAAGATGAAATGATTGCTTAAAAAAGCATCGCTAAGCAAGGTAAAAGCTATGGGAGCAACATTAGCCAGTCCCGTAGTTTCTATAATGACTTTTTTTAAATGCTTTTGCTTTAAATCATAGCTATCAAGGAGTTCTTTTAAGCCTTTGATAAGATCAAGCCTTTTATTACAGCACACACAACCTGAGTTTAGCACCAGCATTTGCTCATCTTTATAGGCTATGCTTGGCTTTAAGATGCGTCCATCAAGGGCGATTTGTCCAAGTTCATTAACAATGACAGCCAAACCCTCATCATCATAATGCCTTAAAAACTCATTTAAAAAGCTTGTCTTGCCACTTCCTAAAAAGCCTGTGATTAAGATGATGGGGATTTTAGCCATGATGTTCTTTTAAAAAATTGATAAAATTTAAGTCCAAAATGTCAATGGGTTTTGAACTAAGCTCTTCAGCCTTAAGCCATAAATCCCCAAGATCATTTACGATAAGGCTTTTACCCTTCTTATCACTGAGTATAAATTTAGAGTTTTGCCACTCTTTGATACTTAAACCATAAAAGGCAAGGACAAGCCCTAAAAGCTTAGCTCTTTCAAGTCTTGATCTTTGCCTTTCTTTTTGATTTTCACCAGCACTTATGCTTGCTTTTTCTTCTTTAAAGCTAACATCACTCCAGTGAAAAGAGCTTATGAGCTCGCCGCATAAAATGCACATTATTAGCTTGCCTTATTTTTTACGCGGACTTCTTTTTAAGAAATCATCAGCAATTTCATTAAAATTTACCCATCTTACGCCTTCGTGGCTGTTGATATGAGAGATGATTTTTTCATGCATCATTAAAACCTGAGGACGCCCACTTACATCAGGGTGTATAGTCATAGCAAACACTGCATAATCCATTTCTCTATATACCCAGTCAAACTGATCAATCCACATTTGTCCTATATCTCTTGGAGAGACAAAACCAAAGCTATTTGGGGATTTTTTAATAAACATCATCGGCGGTAAATCATCTAAATACCAATTAGCTGGAATTTCTACCAAATCAGTTTCTTTTCCTCTTACCAAAGGCTTCATCCAGTCTTTTGCCTCAGCTGAATAATCAATCTTCGTCCAACTATCGCCAACTCTTACATAATAAGGACTAAAATCATTATGCATTAAAGAATGATCGTATTTTATGCCATGTTTAAGCAAAAGTTCATTGGTGATATTTGAAAACTCCCACCACGGCGCAACATAGCCAGTTGGCTTTTTGCCGGTTAAACCTTTGATGAGTTCTATACTCTTAAGCAAAACATCTTCTTCTTGTTTAGCACTCATAGCTATTGGATTTTCATGTGAATACCCATGCGCGCCTATTTCATGTCCTGCATCAACGATCATTTTCATTTGCTCTGGAAAGGTTTCTATAGAATGTCCTGGTGCAAACCAAGTAGCTGGGATATTATGTCTTTTAAAAAGTTTTAAAAGTCTTGGTATGCCAACTTCTCCTGCAAAAAGTCCTCTTGAAATATCATCTGGGCTATCCTCACCCCCATAACTTCCAAGCCAACCTGCAACCGCATCAATATCCACGCCATAAGCCACTAAAATTTCTTTTGCCATTTTTTCTCCTTTAAAATGATTTGAGTTTTGCTAAATAACTGCTTGTAAGCTCTAAGTTAATATCTTTTAAATACGGGATATTTTCTCTTTGAGCTCTGATAAGATCTAAATTTAGCTCCTGCACTATGCATTCATTTTTATTCTTAGCCTGTTTTAAAACCTTAGCCTGAGGATTAATAATGCGTGATTTACCAGCAAATTCAAGCTTTTCTTTGCTTGAATAATGTAACTCAAAAGAGCTATGATTTGAAGCGATAACATAGCAAGCATTTTCTAAGGCTCTTGCTCTTAAAGCAAGCTCCCAAGCATAAGTTCTTGCCTTACCAAAAGCACTTGGATAAGCTAAAATTTCAGCCCCACTTAAAGCCAAAATCCTCGCACCCTCACTAAAACCAAGCTCATAACAAATTTGCAAGCCAATTTTTACTTTGAATTTTTTAAAATCCAGCTCAAATACTTCATATTTTTTACCCTGTTCAAAACGTTCTTTTTCTTCGCCCCAAAGATAAATTTTGCGGTATTTTCCCAAGAGCTTACCCTCAGCTGAAAGCACAAAAGCTGTATCAAAAATTTGATGATTTTCTTTTTCAAGCGTGCAGGCTATAAGAAAGGTTTTGGTATTTTTTGCAAAGTTACTTAAGGCTTTAAAAGCAAAATGTGAGTGTGGATTTGAAAAATCAAGAGCAAGCTCAAAGTCCTTATCATTAACGCAATATCCGCTATCAAAAAGTTCTGGAAAAACAATGAGTTTTGCACCCTTATCAACGCCTTTTTGAGCAAGTTTTAAAGCAAGCTTGACATTTTTTTCAACTTCATAAGGCTTGCTTTTCATTTGTATGCTTGCGACTTTTAATTTTCTCATTTGTTTAATCTTTGTTAAGTTTTTATTTTCATTTTAAAGCTTTAAAACTTAAAAAACACTAACAAAAGTTTAAAAACAACTTTTTTTCAAGAAAATGTTACAAATATGACTTTTTACAAAGTAAGTAAATCTAAACTAAATTCTCACAAATTCTCTCGCCCATCTCAGAGCAAGTGATTTTAATGCCTTCATTTGCATAAATATCAGCTGTTCTATAGCCTTGTTCTAAGGTTGTTTGTACAGCTTTTCGTATGGCTTTAGCTTCGTTTTGTAAATTTAAACTCAACTCAAGCATTAAGGCTGCACTTAAAATGGTGCCTATGGGATTGGCTAGATTAAGCCCTGCTATATCAGGAGCTGAGCCATGTATTGGCTCATAAAGTCCAAAATTTTTATCACTTAAAGACGCTGAAGGTAAAACACCCAAAGTTCCGCTTAAAACACTAGCCTCATCACTTAAAATATCCCCAAACATATTTTCAGTTAAAATCACATCAAATTCACTTGGATTTTTGCAAAGTTGCATGGCTGCATTATCTACATACATAAAGTTTAAATTTACTTCAGGATATGAACTAGCCATATCTTGCACCACTTCTCTCCATAAACGAGAGCTTTCAAGCACATTTGCTTTATCCACGCAAGTAAGCTTTTTTTTGCGTTTTAAGGCTAATTCAAAGCCGATTTTTGCGATTTGTTTAATCTGGCTTTGTGAGTATTCAAGCTCATCTTTTGCCCAAAGTTGTCCTTCTTTAAAGAAGCGTTCATGCTTACCAAAATAAATCCCGCCTATAAGCTCTCTAACAATGATAAAATCAATGCCCTTGTCTAAAATCTCAGTCTTTAAAGGACTTGAACTGCTTAATTCTTTCATCACGCTTGCTGGGCGTAAATTTGCGTATAAGTTTAAGCCCTTTCTTAAGGCTAAAAGTCCAGCTTCTGGGCGATTATGAGCTGGCTCGTTGTCCCATTTTGCTCCGCCTATAGCGCCAAAAAGCACGGCTTTGCTTTCTTTACACACCCTTAAAGTTTCTTCAGGCAAAGCCTTACCACAAGCATCAATAGCAGCCCCACCCATTAATACTTCTTCAAATTCAAAACTATGTTTGTAAATTTCAGCGATTTTTTGAAGCACTTTTAAGGCTTCATTAATGATTTCAACACCTATGCCATCGCCTTTTATCACTGCTATTTTCATCAATTTTCCTTTTTATGAGCTACAAAATTGACATAGCCATTTGCATTGATGATCTCTTGTATAAAGGGTGGAAAAGGCTGGGTTTTAAAGCTTTTATTTGTGCTTAAATTTTTAATCTCGCCTTTTTCAAAGTCTATTTCAACTTCATCATTTGCATTGATATTTGAAGCAATTTCTTCACTTTCTATGATGGCAAGCCCTATATTAATGGCATTTCTATAAAAAATGCGTGCAAAAGACTTTGCTATAATGCAACTAATCCCACTTGCTTTTATGGCTATAGGTGCATGCTCTCTACTTGAGCCGCAGCCAAAATTAAAGCCTCCCACCATAATATCGCCTTGCTTTACTTTTTTGACAAATTCCTTATCTATATCTTCCATGCAATGACTTGCTAGCTCTTTATTGTCCGTTGTATTAAGATAGCGAGCTGGGATAATGACATCTGTATCGACATTATCGCCATACCTGTGAACTTTTCCGTGTGCTTTCATCTTTTCTCCTTATAAAACTTGCTCTGGTGCGCTTAAAATTCCACTAATAGCACTTGCTGCTGCAACTTCAGGTGAGGCTAAAAAAACTTGTGAAGTTTCATGCCCCATTCTGCCAACAAAATTGCGGTTTGTGGTTGAAACGCATTTTTCATTTGCAGCTAAAATTCCCATATGTCCGCCAAGACAAGGACCACAAGTTGGAGTTGATACCACGCAACCTGCCTCGATAAAGGTTTTTAAATAGCCCTTTGTAATGCATTCTAAATAAATATTTTGAGTTGCAGGGATAACTATACAGCGAGTGTTTTTAGCGATTTTTTTACCTCTTAAAATTTCAGCTGCTACAGCCATATCGCTTAATCTTCCATTCGTGCAAGAACCAATCACAACTTGATCTATCTTAATCTCGCCCCATTCATCTTTAGTGCGTGCATTTTCTGGTAAATGCGGAAAAGCCACAGTATGATCGATCTCATCTAAATTAATGTCAAAAACTTGCTCATAATACGCATCTTCATCAGCTACAAAGATTCTTGGTTCTTTTTCACTTCTTCCCTTAGCATACTCAAGCGTGATATCATCAACGGCAAAAATGCCATTTTTTGCTCCTGCTTCTATAGCCATATTGGCTATACAAAGTCTATCATCTATGCTTAAGTTTTTAAGCCCCTCGCCCATAAATTCCATACTCTTATACAAAGCCCCATCAACACCTATCTTACCGATGATATGCAAGATCACATCCTTACCACTGATATGTGGGCGAAGCTTGCCTTTGATATTAAATTTCATAGCTTGAGGCACTTTAAACCAAGCCTTACCTGTTGCCATAGCCACACCCATATCAGTTGAGCCAACCCCTGTGCTAAAAGCTCCTAAAGCTCCATAAGTACAAGTATGTGAATCAGCCCCTATGATAAGATCGCCTATAGTTACAATGCCCTGTTCAGGTAAAAGTGCATGCTCAACGCCCATATTTCCAACATCATAATAATGCTCTATATCAAAGTCATTAGCAAAAAAGCGACATTGCTGGCTTTGAGTAGCAGCTTTTATATCTTTGTTTGGTGCAAAATGATCCATTACTAAAGAAATTTTACTTTTATCAAAAACCTTGCTGAATTTAGCCTTATTAAAGGCATTAATCGCTACTGGAGTGGTAATATCATTGCCCAAAACCATATCAAGCTTTGCCATGATAAGCTCTCCAGCACTTACAAAGTCCTTACCTGCTCCATTGGCTAAAATTTTTTGAGTCATAGTCATATTTTTCATTTTTTATCCTTTGTGATTGTTCTATTTATCGCTGTGATTAAAGCTAGTATTGAAGCGGTGATGATGTCTGTATCAATGCCAGCTCCAAAGAAGTTTTTTTGCTCACTTTGTATTAAAACATAAGCAATAGCCTTTGAGCCTGAGCCTTGAGAAAGAGCATGCTCGCTATAATCAAGCACATCAAAATCAAAGTCTAAAATGCTTTTTAAAGCCTTTGCTACTGCATCAAGTCTGCCATTTCCTAAGCCCTTAAGCTCGTGTGTTTTGCCTTGAAATTTTACTTTTAAATTGACTTTTAAATTTTCAGTTTTTTCAAAAGAAAAACTTAAAAGCTCTAAAGGCACTTTTACATTGACAAAATCGCTTTCAAAGATAGCCACTATCTCATCAGCACTAAGCTCTTTTTGCATTTGCACGGATTTTTCTTTGATATAGTATGAAAATTCCTCTCTTAAATGACTTGGCAAATTTGCCCCAAAACGCGAATTTAAGATATAAGCAATGCCACCTTTTCCACTTTGAGAATTTATGCGTATCACATCACTTTCATATACTCTACCAACATGCTTTGGGTTTAGAGGAAGATACGGCACGCTCCAAGTTTCAAGCCTTTGTTCCTCATGATAAGCCATACCTTTAGCAATGGCATCTTGATGAGAGCCTGAAAAGGCTGCAAAAACAAGCTTTCCAGAATAAGGTTGTCTTTCATACACACGCATTTTACTCACTCTTTCATAAAGCTCACAAATACGCGGTAAATCACTAAAATCAAGCCCAGGATCAACCCCATGCGTGTATAAATTCATCGCAAGCGTGATAATATCGACATTTCCGGTGCGTTCTCCATTACCAAAAAGCGTGCCCTCAACCCTATCTGCTCCTGCTAAAAGCCCAAGTTCAGCTGCAGCTGTAGCACAACCTCTATCATTGTGTGGGTGTAAAGAGATGATAACTTCCTCTCTTTGTTTAAAACGTTTTGAAAGATATTCAATCTGTGAGGCATACACATGAGGTAAAGAAAGTTCAACCGTTGCTGGAAGGTTGATGATGAGCTTTTTTTCCTTGCTTGGCTTAAACTCATCTATAATAGCATCACACACCTCAAGGGCATAATCAATCTCAGTTCCTGTAAAGCTTTCTGGTGAATACTCAAAACAAAAATTGCCCTTAGTATCCCTAGCAAGTTCTTTGATAAGCTTTGCGCCTTCAAGGGCGATTTTTTTGATCTCATCTTTGCTTTTTTTAAAGACTTGTTGTCTTTGAGCATAAGAGGTTGAATTATAAAAATGAACTATGGCATTTTTACAGCCTTTTAAGGCTTCAAAACTTTTTTTGATGATATGTTCTCTTGCCTGAGTAAGAATTTGAATGCTTACATCATCTGGGATAAAATCTTGCTCTATAAGAGTGCGGACAAAGTCAAACTCAAGCGAGCTTGCAGCTGGAAAGCCAACTTCGATCTGTTTAAAACCGATCTCAACTAAAAGCTTAAAAAACTCAAGCTTTTCTTCTATACTCATAGGCGTAATCAAGGCTTGATTGCCATCTCTTAGATCCACACTACACCAAATAGGTGCTTTGGTGATAAATTCTTTCTTACACCACTCATAACTTGGGCTTGGGGGCATAAAATAATTTCTTTGATAGTGTTTAAAACTCATAAAAAACTCCAAAAACTTATAAAAATTTAAAAAGCCTTAAAAAAAAGACTTAAAACATAAACTTAAAAAATAAAAAAATGAAAGATTACAGAGAAAGTTGCAGCAGAGCAGGCAGGGCGAGAGTGAATTGAACTTGTTTTTGCGTATGATATGTTTTCATATTTTCCTCCTGCGTTGATATTTTTAAATAAACTTGATTATAACTAAAAAATATAAATTTTTCTTTAAAATTGCAAAAACAAAGTCTTATTTTGTGTGAAATTTGCTTTTAATGAAGTATTATATCTTAGTTTGTGTTTTCATTTTGCACAAGCAATTCAAGCACTAAATTTGCCTGATGAGCCGCACAGATATTTACGCGTGGTGCCATAAGTCCATTTCCGGGCTTTGCCCCACTTACTAAGTCTCCGCACATATAAAAATTTTGAGCAATTTTTCTTGTTTGAATGCTGTTTGAGTTTCCAAAGCCAGCCAGTCCTGAAGCACAAATAAGTGTTGTATTTGGGTAGAATTTATGAAAATTTTGCGCTAACATGGCTTTAGCTGTAGCACTATCAAAGGCTTCACAGACTATATCACAATTTGAAAAAAGCTCTTTTATATTGTTTTCATCGATTTTAATTGTAAAAATTTCTATTTCTATGAAAGGATTGATTTGAGCGATTTGCTCTTTTAAAGCCTCAGTTTTAAACCTGCCTAAATCCTTGATAGCATAAGCTTGGCGGTTAAGATTGCTTGGTTCTATAATGTCAAAATCTATAAGCTTAAGCTTGCCAATCCCACTTCGTGCCAGCATTATAGCAATATGCGAGCCTAACCCACCAAGCCCACACACTGCTACGCAGGCTTTTTTAAGCTCATTATGCACTTTTGGGGTATGTCTTGCACTCATCATCGCTTCAAGTGCTTCTTTTGGAGGCATAACGCCTTTTGCTATGCAAAAAAGCTCATCTGCTTCTTTTAAATTCAAGTTTTCTTTAGTTGCAAAACCATTGATAATCCACACTTCATCAGCACTTTTACTCACGCTTTTAAAAAATTCCTCACTTGTCTTAAAGGGCGTATCCACAAACTCGCCATTAAATTTAATCCTCATCAACCACCTCCTACAAAGCTTACGATTTCAGCCTTATCATCTGCCCTTAAAATCAAGCTTTCAAACTCACTTTTTGGAACAATCTTACCATTAAGCTCAAGGGCGATAAACTCAAGCTTTAAGCCTTTTTCTTTTAAAAAATCCATAAATTTAAGCTCGTTTAAATCAAGCTTTTCTCCATTTATCATCATTTTTAATCCTTAATTTATCAGCTTATTTAAATTCTAAAAATTTTCTATCAAGTCCTTAAACACCAAACAAAGTTTATCAAAATCCTCTAAACTTACTTTTTCATCAATAGCATGAATACTATCATTTCTTACACCAAACTCGACGACTTTTACTCCAAATTCAGCAAAAAACCTCGCATCACTTGTCCCACCTTTAGTATTTAAGCTTGGGACAACTGCGGTGATTTTTTGTATGCTGTGATTAAGTTTTTGCACGATTTTGCTATCTTTATCAGTTAAAAAAGGCTTTGAGCTTTGTTTTAAGCTAAGCTCATAATTTAAACCTTTGCAAAGTTCCTCTATATAAGTTTGTATATCTTCTAACTTGCTTTGATTTGAATTTCTAACATTAAACATGATCTTAAGCTCGCTTGGAGTTACATTACTCACCTCGATGCCGCCTCTAATGTCTGTTATCACTATCTTTGAAGGAGCAAAAACTTCATCGCCTGGATCAAGATCAAAGCCGGCTAGGGATTTGAGCACTCCGGCAAACTCATGTATGGGATTAATGCATTTTTCAGGATAAGCAGCATGTCCTTGCTTACCTTTGATGAGAAGCGTGCCATTTACTGAGCCTCGCCTGCCTATCTTAAGACTATCACCAAATTTAAGCTCACAACTTGGCTCAGCAACCACCGCAAAATCAGGCAAAATTTGCTTTTCTTGCATAAATTTAAGCACTTCTTTAGTGCCATATTTTGCCTCGCCCTCCTCATCACTTGTGATAATAAGACTTAGTCTTGAACCTTTAAAATCCGCATGTTTAGCCGCATAAATAAAAGCTGCAAGCCCACTTTTCATATCTTGCGCGCCTCTGGCGATGATAAAACCATCTTTTTCAATTGGCTCAAAAGGATCACTACTCCAACCCTGCCCTGCAGGCACCACATCAATATGTCCGCCAAAAGCTAAATGCTCGCCCTCATCTTTAAATTTTTTAGTCAGCAAAAGATTTCTCACACCCTCTTTTTCTATAAAAAAAGCCTCAAATTCATCAAGCTCTAAGGCTATATAATTTAAAGCTCCATCATCATTTGGAGTAATTGATTTAAATTTCAAAAGCTCTAAAAGTAAATCTTTTGCTTGCATAGCTTGTCCTTTTTGCGAAGTTTCAAGCATTATAACACAAATTTCTTACAAAACATGGCTTTGCCTAAGATGAACTTTAACTTAAAATATTTGTTTTTCAATTTATTTTAACTTATTTTTAAGTTCATTGTTTCAACACACTTAACTCGGTATTAAGGAATAAAAGTATAATGCTATATAGCACACCAATTGAAATGAATAGCATTTTACATCTCATTAAAACCTGTAATATATCCTTCTTCATCATTTTCAGCTTTGTCGTTTTTGTCTTCTTCTACTTTAAGTTTTAATTTATCTTTACTACCTTTGATAAAGCGCTTAAGAGCATTTAAGTTATAAGCTAGGAGAAGCTTTGATACAAGCTCATAAAAACATACTTAAGGGAGGATATGTGAAATTTTTCTTTGAGTTAAAGAGGATTAAAAATACTCATTGCAAAA